>NZ_JBYCKI010000251.1:0-2509 GCF_057473305.1 Thiomonas sp. TH-17 | reverse complement strand
TCAGGCGTCGTCGCCATGATCGCTCGGCCAGTACCCGTTGGATCATCAGGGTGTTGACGTAAACCAGACTCAGTTGCAACAGATGGAGCGCCAGCACAGAGATCTCTTGATCCTCCAGCCGATTGGTGGCGACTTCGCCGCTCTTGCCATAGAAGAGGAAGCCATTGGCGCTGTTCCAGTTTTCCACGACGTTCAGGCCTTCGTGGATCTCTCGCCGCAACGCCTCCGAATGCAGGTACTGGCAGAGAAAGATCGTTTTGACCGCGCGCCCCAGCTCCGCCAGGGCCGCGTAGGTCGGGTGTTGGGCGTTGGTGCGCGTGAACCGGCGCAGGATGGATTCGGAGTCGGCCGTGCCCACTCGCAACGCGGTGGCATACTTCACCATCTCGTCGTACTGTTGCGTGATCAGATCCCAGTTGATCGGGCGTGTCAGGATCGGCTGCAGTGCAGTGTATTGGGCGGCGCTGCCGGCTTCGGGAACGTACAGTTTCTGCTTGTTGATCGACTTCAGCCGGGGAAGCAGCTTGAATCCGAGCAGGTAGCTGAAAGCGAAGGCCACCTCGCTCTGGCCATGGGTATCGACGTAGTTCTTCTCGACCGTCATGTCGGTGCAGTGCCGCAGGACGCCCTCCATCATGGCGGCCACCTCCGACGACGAGCACCGCTTGAGCTGCGAGTGAATGCACACCGACTTCTTTTCGACGTGCCAGTAGATCATCACGCCACGGCCGCCGTAGCGGATGTGCCACTCCGTCATGAGATTCTGATCCCATGCACCGAACTTCTTGGAATCGGAGGCGCACGCTGTGGTGCCTTCGCCCCAGAGGTCCGCTTGGCGCACGGCAAAGATTGCGTTGACGACACGGACAATGGCGTTACGCATGGACGCCTTCTCAATGAAACGGCGCCGTGTGTACAGCAACTCCTTGTAGGTGATCTGGGTGTCGCCGGTGAGCACGCGTTTCAACCCAGCATTCGTGCCCAAGCCGTACAGGCATAGCAGCAAGCGCCGTTGCAGTTCGGCACGATCCAACGTCTCGCGGGATGCCGCCGTCTGAAAGGCTTCAGTGAAGCCAATGCGAATCTCGGTTTCCTTGAGGACGTCGAGCAGGCCTGTCGATGCCCATCGTGCTGCAACCTCCTCCTTGAGCGCGGTCAGGTTGACCGGCTCGAGTTGCGCATCCAGGGGCGTAACACTCAGGCGATGGGGGCCGCGCTGCAGGATGCGAACCTTTTCATTGCCAGGCATGCCGTCGTTGAGCATGGATAAACCTTCGGTCATCGCCCGTTTGAGGGAGTCCACCAGCGGTGCCGCATCAGTGGTGAGTTTCAGCGCGGCATAGTAGGCGTCGCGGTTTTCCCGGAAATCGCTCGGTAGATCCTCGTCAGGGTTCCTGAAACGGTCGGCACCGTCCACCCAGATCTCTTTACTGCGCAGCGCTTCACGCAATGATTGCAGTACGCAGATCTCGTAGTTGATGCGGTTGACGCGAGATTCACCGGCCGTATCCTTTTCGATGACGATCTCCATCCACTTCGGCCGGATCACGCCTTCGATCGGAAGGGAATCGTCCGCCTTGAAATATTGGAAACGCTGGCCGCGCGATGACTGCAACAACTTCAATGCCGCCATGATCGGGCGGTACGCGTCGTTATTGCAGCGAAACGGCAGCGCATCGAGCAGGAGCGGCAGCATCCGGCGATAGTGGTTGCTGTACGAGGCGCGCATGACGGTGTGCACGACTGTCTTGAACATCGGACCGCTCGACTTGAATTCCTTGAGCAGGTCGCGCAAGGTTTGCTCACCGACCACGGGGTAGAGCACCTCCTGTACGACACCTTGGGGATGATCAACCGCCGCTTCGGCCAGCTTGAACAGGACGGCGTTCTTGCTGCGCACGCGGCGGAAATCATCGAACATCTGCTTCTCGACGCGCTGTTCCGCCGTGGCACTGATGCGGTGGACCGTATGAATCAACAACTCGACCAGCCCGTCGAGGATTTCGCGCCGGCGTTGCCAACAGAAGATGGCCAGCAGGGCATGCCGTGTGCCATCCACACGCTTACGCAATTCGTTCGGCGGCTCCGTGGCGACACGTCGGCGATACTGATCCACGAGACGGAGAGCAACGCCTGCTAGGAGATCCGGCGGCAACTGCAGTTGGTCGATGCGTTGGAGCTTGGCGACCTCGTCGAACATGCTATCAAGGCTTGGCCGGCGCGGATCAGATTTCAGATCGTTTAATGTCGCCGCTCGGCGTGTTTCCTCGGTGCCGGGGAGGTTGATCACCTCCGCATCGACTTCAAGCAGCCGATTCATTTGTTGCTTGGAGGCTTCAGACAGGCGGGACACGATCGTTTCATACAACTGGTCTTCAAAGCGGCTGATCGCAGAACGGATCAGTCGCTGGCGATAGGCGGCTGCAGGTGCCTCGACACGCTGCTCTTTCAACCAGCCGATGGCCAGATCGTCCAAATACTGCGTGTCCGGAGCGCGAGGGAGGATGTC
>NZ_JBYCKI010000250.1:0-14312 GCF_057473305.1 Thiomonas sp. TH-17 | reverse complement strand
GGATGCTCGAGCTTGGCATCCGTCTGCACCGCGATCAGGAACGCCTGCTTGTTCTCCGAGCCCCGTCCCGGCTTGCCGCCGTTGCGTTCCCCGCCCAGGTAGGCATCATCGATCTGCACGAAGCCCGACAGCCGGCGCGGCGCTTCGCGCTCGGCCATGGCCTGCATGACCTTGTGCTTGATGCGCCAAGCTGCTTTGTCCCTTGGGGACTCCCGTTGGTCGTAGTCCACCCCGAGATGGCGTTTCAACTCCAGCGCCGCCATGTTGGTCTTGGTGGCGGTCAGCAGGTGGATGGCCAGCAGCCAGGTGCGCAGCGGCAGCTTGGTGGCTTCGAAGACGACAAACGGAAGTCCCCAAGGGATCGTGCCGCTGAGCAGCGTCGTCTGATGACGGCAGGATCGGCACTGGTAGTACACCTGCCGACCGCGGCGAAAGCGCGAGCGCCGGCGGTCGTCGCAGGCCGGGCAGCGGAAGCCGTGTGGCCAGCGCGACTTGTACAGAGCGCGGTACGCTTTCGCTTCGGTGCCGTACTCCTGCATGAACTCGATCATCGACAGACCCTGTTGGAACTGGATGAGGTTGATCGACATGATGGTGCCCTCGGTGGAGAGGACGTCATCGTCACCCGCAGGCGTCGCAAATCACGCGACAACGGGCTGAGGATCAGGGCGAATCAGGATCGCTGATAGCATTTATTGGGCAGGTGCATGCGAGCAACTGGTGCGCGAAAGGCTTCGGCTGATCCGGTGGGCGAGTCTCAGCCGAAGCGGCTGTCCTTTATTGAACTCTGCGCGTTCTTCCGTGGCGAAGTCGGACGCGCCGATCTCGAAGCGCGCTTCGGAATTCGGCCGGCAGCTGCCACACGCGACTTCCTGATATACAGGACGCTCTCGCCGGATAATCTTCGCTACGACACATCGGCCAAGTCCTACGTGTCCGCCGCCCAGTTCAAGCCGGTGTTCGCGTTCGACACCAGTCGCGTGCTGTCATGGCTGATCCAGGGGTTCGGCGATGGCCTTTCCGCGCATACGCGCCGGCCGATTCCCGGAGAAGCTGCCGTGCTCCTGTTTGCATCGCCTCTCCAAACCCTCGCCACGATCACCCGGGCCATCCATCAGGCGAAACCCCTCGCCATCCGTTACTGGTCCGTTTCGTCAGGCGAGAGCCGTCGCACCATCGTTCTCTTCGCGCTGGTGGACAGCGGCCTGCGCTGGCGTGTGCGTGCTTACGATCGGGTGCGTGCGCGCTTCGGTGATTTCGTCAGTACCCGCATCGCGGCGCCACGCATCCCCGACGAAACTCCGGCCGAGCAGGAACGGCCATTGTCGGATCACCAGTGGGACCGCATGGTTGATATCGAACTCGTGCCGCATCCGGGTCTTGGACATCCGGGCGCAGTCGAGGCCGATCACCGAATCGGCGGCGGCATCCTAAAACAATCCGTGCGCGCGGCGGTTGCCTGCTACGCACTGCATCGCTGGCAGGAGGACTGCTCGCCCGATCACCGCTTGGATCCTAAATCACACCATCTCTGGCAGCGGAACATACTAACGCTTTACGGCGTCGAGAGCGCGGTGATGGCACGGGCTATCAGATCGACGGATCTGCGGAATGATAGGCGCGTGCATGTCACCGACATCGCCTAGAACCCGTCCGCCAGCCCCACCAGCAGGTGCCGCGGCACACTCTGAGGAGCCTGCCTGGGACGCTCCGCTGTTCGAGGCAGAGGCCGATGACATCGTGCGACCGACCACAGACGGTCACGACGAGATCGTGGACACTGTGGGCGTGCTCTGGGATCGCCTCTCCACGCTTGACCATGGATCCCGGAACGCGGATGGCGAGCTTCTCGATGAGGCGTTCACGCATGGCAGCCTCGATATCGGGCGAGCGACGCCGGTACCGCTGCTGAGGATCGGCCCCTCGCAGCCGGTATCCCCGTGGCCCATTCTGCGGAGATCGTTAATCCGCTTGCTGGTCCGTGCCGGCGAGCAGGGCTACGTGCTCCGCGAGCGGCTCCTGGATCACCTTCCGGCTCAGTTCGTGACGGCGGATACGCTTCAGACCATCAGCGCGCTGCTCGCGGACCAAGGCGTGGAGGTGCTGGACGAGCCGCCGTCCGGCAGCGAACTCCTTCTTGACTCGCCCGCCGCCGGCGCCTGCGGCTGGGATGAAGTAGCAGACGAGGAGCTGGCGCCGGGCAGCGATGCGTGGGAAGACATCGCCGCCATCTATTTCCGGCAGGCCACGGCCGTGCCGCTGCTCAGCCGCGAGGAGGAGCGCAGCTTGGCCCGGGCGCTGGAGCAGGCGCGCCGATCCTTCCTGCAGGTCATGACCGCATCACGGCCTGCCATGGAGGTGCTGCGCGAGACGCTGGCCGAGGTGCAGGCCGGACGCATCAGCGCTCACCGGATTTTCGACTGGCTGCCCGAGCGGATAGACAGTGCCGAGGCAGAGGACGAAGCACTCGAACCCGATCTCCATGCCGATCCGCCGGCAGCCAATGGCCCCGGTGACGCGCTCGCCACCATCCGCGCCAACTGTGCCGGACTGGCCGAACTGCTCGCTTCGGGCGTGCCAGCAGCCTCGCGCGAACAGGTCAAGTTCGCCGTTCTGCGGGACGAGCTCGTTGGTCAGCTCGGTGAAGCCAGATTTTCCGGCCACGCTATGAGGCGCTTGGTCGAGTCATTGGCTGTACCGGGACTGGACAATGTCAACCCTGACGATCTGCGGAAGATGGTGAGCGCGGCTAACGCCTGCCGCAAAGCCAGGGGCCGCCTGATCGAAGCGAACCTGCGCCTCGTGATGTGGGTCGCACGGAAATATCGCTGGACCGGCATGCCGCTCTCCGATCTGCTCCAGGAGGGCAACCTTGGACTCATGCGCGCAGTCGACCGGTTCGATCACCGGCGGGAAGCACGCTTTTCCACCTACGCGACCTGGTGGATCCGGCAGGGCATCACCCGCTCCATCGGGAACGACCTGCGTGTCGTACGGCTGCCGGTGCATGTCCACGAGACGCTCAATAAGGTAAAACATGCCCAGCGGCTCCTTGATTCCCAAGATGGGACAGAGCCGTCGCCTGCCCTCATCGCGGAACAGGTCGGGCTGCCCGAAGCGCGGGTGCGTCGGCTCTTGGCCATTTCATCGGATGCGATCTACATGGACTTCTGGGACGAGGAGGAATCTTTCGAGGTCGATGACGAGGCGGATTGCCGGACGCAGGCGGATGTACGGGTGTGCAGCGATGCCTTCGAGGCCACAGCACGCCTCCAGACTGCCGACGTCGTTGACCAAGTTCTTTCCGGGCTTCTCCCGCGTGAGGCGAAAATCCTCCGCATGAGATTCGGCATTGGCAACGGCGACGAGCAGACTCTTGAGGAGATCGGGAACAAATTCGATCTCACGCGGGAAAGGATTCGTCAGCTCGAGACCAAAGGCCTCCGGAAACTCCGCCATCCGGTCCGGCGCAGGGTTCTTGAAACCCTGACGGACGGGTTCAACCCGGACACGAAACGTGAAGTGCTCTGGGCGCACAGTGATCCGGACGAGACCGGCGGGGACGAAACCTGATGGACACGATCCTTGCTCCGCCGAAGGCCGGCGCGATGCTCGAATCCCTGCGCGGGATGGGCTACTCGGTGCCAGCCGCGCTGGCCGACATCATCGACAACAGCATCTCCGCCGATGCCGGCCGGGTCAGGATTGACTTCATCTGGAACGGCGAGAAGTCCCTGGTCCGCATCCTCGACGACGGCTCCGGCCTGAGCGAGGAGGAACTCGACCGGGCCATGCGGCTGGGGTCCAACAGCCCGCTGACCAGCCGTGGTGCGAACGATCTCGGCCGTTTCGGAATGGGCCTCAAGACGGCATCGCTCTCGCAGTGCCGGCGTCTCACCGTCGCCAGCCGGCGCGGACTGGATATTGCGTATCGCCGCTGGGATCTGGATTTCATTGCCCGCTCGGGAGGCGACCACTGGCATCTGCTGCCGGCGCCTGCCAAGGATTCCTTGTTTCACTTTGCGCCGCTGGCAGCGCAGACGCAAGGCACCGTGGTGCTCTGGGAGGAATGCGACCACATCGTGACGCCCGGCTTCACCGACCGCGACTTCCTCCATCTCGCGGATCGCGTCGAGCAGCACCTTGCGATGGTCTTCCACCGTTATCTCGAAGGTCCGTCGCCACGCCTGCGCCTTTACATCAACGGCGACGAGGATCGCCATCGCATCCGTGCCTGGGATCCCTTCCTGTCGGGTCACGCCGCAACCCTGCGGTCGCCGGTCGAGCGGATCGCCACCGGGCAGGGGACAGTTGAAGTTCAGGGGCATGTCCTGCCGCACCGGGACCGGATCAGTGCAGAGGAATTCGAGTCCGGCGGCGGCCCCGAAGGCTGGGCCGCCCAGCAGGGCTTCTACGTCTACCGCAACCAGCGACTGCTCGTCGCGGGTGGATGGCTGGGCCTGGGTTCCGGACGGGCCTGGACCAAGGAGGAAGCCCACAAGCTGGCGCGCATCCGGCTCGATATACCGAACACGGTTGACGAGGAATGGAAGATCGACATCCGCAAGGCAGTCGCCCGCCCGCCAGTCACGATCAGAAAGCGACTCACGCAGCTCGCGGAAAAAGTGAGATCGGACGCACGGCGGGTATTCGCACACCGCGGCCAGTACGGCGCCTCGGCACCCATGAAGGATCTGGTGCAGGCTTGGCGCGTGCAGGAAAGCACGTGCGGCGTCCGCTACCTGATTGACGAAAACCATCCGGCCGTCCGCTCAGTGCTCGACCAAGCAGGCGACCTGACGCCGCATGTGCGGATGATGCTCCGGATCATCGAGGAGTCGGTGCCGGTGCAGCGGATCTGGCTGGATACCGTCGAGCGCGGTGATGTGCCGCTGGCCGCCAGCAGTGACAGGCCGCCGCCGGAACTGCTCGAAACCCTCATGGACATATACCGCGATCTGGTCGGCAGGACCGGGATGCTGCCGGAAGTCGCCGTGCAGCAACTGCTGAGGACCGCACCATTCAA
This sequence comes from Thiomonas sp. TH-17, assembly GCF_057473305.1. NCBI lineage: Bacteria > Pseudomonadati > Pseudomonadota > Betaproteobacteria > Burkholderiales > Thiomonas > Thiomonas sp. TH-17. The sequence continues at coordinate 9,286 of NZ_JBYCKI010000250.1, read as the reverse complement.
CCGCTGGCCATCGGCCGTGCTCGAGCTGCCCGCGACTGCCGCAAGCGGGGGAACCTGAAAATGCATGAGATCGAAGACCTCGTAAGCCTCGTCCAGCAGAAGCTGTCGCGACTGAAACGCGACAACCAGCCGGTGACCCGGGAGGACATCGTCGCGGCTGTCGACCGGGCCTTCGAGTGGGAGCCGTCGTGGAAGACCACGGTGGATCGCGACCTCGCGCTGCGGATCCTGGTCGAGCGCAACAGCGTCTGGATCGGTGAGGAGAAGGTGCTGGAGGGCAACGACGACCACGTGGCCTGGCTCAATGCGACGGTAAAGACCGGCTGGCGCTACTGGCCGCGCTACCGCCTGCTGCTCGGCTCCCGCATGGCGGACACGACCATTGACAGCCTGGACCGGGTCACCGACCGCACCCTCGGTTTGCTGGAGAACCCGGCCCGCGACGGTGCCTGGGATCGGCGCGGCCTGATCGTCGGCCACGTCCAGTCGGGCAAGACCAGCAACTACGCCGGGCTGATCTGCAAGGCCGCCGACGCCGGTTACAAGATCATCATCGTGCTCGCCGGCATGCACAAGAACCTGCGCTCGCAGACCCAGATGCGGCTGGATGAGGGCTTCCTGGGCTACGAGACCAGCCCGTCGCGGGAGGAGCAGCCCCGGCACATCGGCGTCGGCCTGCTCGATCCCGATCAATCCATCCGCCCGAACTACGTCACCAACCGCGCAGACAACGGCGACTTCAGCACCAAGGTCGCCCAGCACCTCGGGATCACGCCCGATCAGCGCCCCTGGCTGTTCGTGGTCAAGAAGCACAAGACCGTTCTCACCCGCCTGCTAGAATGGATCGAAAACCGCGTCGCCGACATCACCGAGCAGGCGTCCGGCAAGAAGATGGTGACCCGGCTTCCGCTGCTGCTGATCGATGACGAAGCCGATAATGCCTCGGTGGATACCGGCCAGCAGGCCTTCGATGCCGAAGGCAAGCCCGACCCCGAACACGAGCCGAAGGCGATCAACAGCTTGATACGGCGAATCCTGCGCGCCTTCTCTCGCTCGGCGTTCGTGGGCTACACCGCCACGCCGTTCGCCAACATCTTCATCCACGAAAGGGGGCGGACGGATGAGGAGGGCGACGACCTCTTTCCGCGCAGCTTCATCATCAACCTGCCTGGCCCCTCGAACTACGCGGGCCCGGTGCGCATCTTCGGGGCTGGGACACGGGACTCCGGGGACGATGGGGACGCGGAGGGCGGCCTGCCGCTCATCCGCGAGATCGACGACTTCGCCGACAGCGACGATGAGGACGAGCGCGAGGGCTGGATGCCCCTGCGGCACCCCAACGGACACATGCCGCTGGTGCACGGCGAGGACACGATTCCGGACAGCCTCAAGGAAGCGGTGCTCTCCTTCGTGACCGGATGCGCAGTGCGGCAGCTGCGCCGGCAGGGGCAGGAACACTGCTCGATGCTGATCCATGTCACCCGATACAACAGCGTGCAGGACGAGGTGTGCCGCCAGGTCAACACTTTCCTGCTTGAAGTTCGCCAGCGCCTGAGGCGCGGCATCGGCGCACAGGAAATTCTGCAACAGTGTGAGGAACTCTGGCGAACGGATTTCGTTCCGACGACGACCCACATCAATGCCGTGTCATCACCCGACGAGCAGGTGGAGCTGCTTTCGTGGGAGAGCGTCCGGGCTATCCTCGCTGACGTTGCCGAGGACATCCATGTGCGCACGATCAACGGCACCGCGGGCGACGTGCTCGATTATTCAGCCCACCAGGGTGCGGGTCTCAAGGTCATTGCCATCGGCGGCGACAAGCTCGCCCGAGGTCTGACGCTGGAGGGTCTCACCGTCAGCTACTTCCTGCGCGCGTCGAAGATGTACGACACGCTCATGCAGATGGGCCGGTGGTTCGGCTACCGCCACGGCTATCTCGATATGTGCCGCCTCTACACCACGGGTGAACTGGAGAGCTGGTTCCGGCACATCACCGAGGCCAGCGAGGAACTGCGCGAGGAGTTCGACCACATGGTGTCCATCGGCGGCACGCCGAAGGACTACGGCCTGAGAGTCCGCTCGCACCCCGTGCTGATGGTCACCTCCAGGGTCAAGATGCGGACCGCCCGGAAGCTGTCCCTGTCCTACAGCGGGGAACTGGTCGAGACGACGGTTCTGCACCGGGACCGCGCCGTTCTGGAACGCAACCTGGCGGCGACCAGTCGCTTGGTGGAGCGGCTCGACGCGCCGGAGCGCGACCCCGAGCAGGCGCGGCCGGATGGCAAGCGCGCGACCTGGGCTGGCAGTCTGCTGTGGCGCGACGTCGCGGCCGAGCACGTCATTTCGTTCCTCGGTGGGTATGGCACGCACGAAGGAGCCTACAAGGTTAACAGTCAGATGCTCACCGAGTTCATCGACAAGATGTCGCGCCAAGGCGAGCTGACCAGCTGGACGGTTGCCGTGCTTGCGGGCCGTTCGGAGACGCCGGTGAACCTGGGCGGTCTGTCCGTGAAGGCGGTGGAACGCGCGCCGGACGGCCGGGCTGAAAACCAGGAACGGGATGGTCGCTATGTCATCCGGCGCCTCCTGTCGCCGCGCGACGAAGCCATCGATCTGGATCTCGACTCCTGGGCCGCAGCCCTTGAGCAGACGCGGAGGGCGTGGGCCAGCGATCCGGCCCGCGGCAGCCGGAAGAACGCGGACGAGATCACCGATCCGAACGGTCCCGCGATCCGCTATATCCGCGGACGCGGCCACCCGGAGACGAGGGTGCTGCCGCATCCAGAACGTGGCCTGTTGCTGATTTATCCGCTCGATCCGAAAACCGCAGGGCTGGACCACGCGGTGCCGGTGATCGCCGCAGGTGTCAGCTTCCCGGCAACCACGCTGAGAACCAAGGTCGAGTACGCGGTGAACAACGTGTACTGGGATCAGGAATACGGCGGAGGTGGAAACGAATGATGGACATCCGCGCCGTCTGGGCCTCACTCCCCAGACCCGCCGGGCAGACCGGATGGCAGGTGATTGCGATTCATCCGGAGGCCCACTTCCCGATCATGGCCGGCGTCCACCTGCCGGAGGGAGTCGAGGGATTACTGGTGGATGTTCCGGCCGATGCCATGCCGGCGGGCGTCGAGTACCCCGAGGCAAGCGGTTTCGAGGTGACGCCCGAACGGCTCGGCCGGACACGCAGCTCGCCGGTGAGGATCTGCCTGACCCGGGGCGGCAGAGGAAATCCGGACCTCTTCGCCATCCTCGCCGAGGACGTTGCGATGCGTGTGGCTTCGCAGCCGGATGCGGCGGGCGCCGTGCACGCGCTGCTGGCGCGCATCCGGTCGTGGCAGACCTTCATGCGCCATCACGAGGGCGAGCGCATGAGCGAGCCGGAGGAAACCGGCCTGGCTGGTGAACTCCTGCTTCTCGAAGCGGCGCTAATCCCCGGCGCCGACATTGCGATGGCCATCGACTGCTGGAGGGGGCCACTGGGCGCGCTGCATGACTTCCGTCTTGGCCAGGTCGCCATCGAGGTCAAGGCGACAGCCTCGCCGCGGAACAGCATTCGCATCACCTCGTTCGACCAGCTCGACGACTCCGGCCTGTCGGCGCTGTTCCTCGCCGTGGTGCGGCTGGGCACCGGAACAGGACGGACGCTGCCCGAACTGGTGGATAGACAGCGCACGCGGGTCAGGGCCGGAGCACCCACTCACGAGCATGCCCTGGACGAGCGCCTGCTGTCCGCCGGCTACGTTGGCGCGCACGCGCCGCTATACACGCGCCGCTTCGTTGCGGAGACGATCCGCTACTACCGCGTCGGCGCCGGATTTCCCCGCCTGATCCGCAGCACCGTTCCGGACGGCGTTGCGGAGGGAGCCTACGACGTCGAGCTGCGGGTCGCGGACCCATACCAAGTCACCGAGGCCACGGCGGTGGCGGAATTCCTGGGAGGCAGCGATGGAACTCGATGAGTTCGCGCGCCAGCTAAACAGCGAGGTGCATGACCGGATTACCAGCGGGACCGACGTCAGTCCGTTCTCGGAGTCCGTATTCACCGGGATCGTGCTGGATTACCTCGCGGAGATTGGCATGGTGGACAGCCCGCAGGTCTGCCATCACGAAGGGCGCCTGCGGAACGCAACGATCAGGATCAGTGGTTACTCCTTCACCGAGGAAGACGACCGGCTGGACCTGTTTGTGGCCGTCTTCCGCGATCAGGCCAGCCCCGAGCCTGTCCCGAAGGAAGTGCTGATGGATGCGGCCCAGCAGGCCGCGCGCTTCTACAAGGCGGTGGCGAAGGGCGGATATACCTCGCAGTTGGATCCCTCGACCGAGTCGTTCCAGCTGGGCACCGCGATCATGGATAAGCGCCGGAATCTCCAGGCTGTCAGGGTTTTTGTCATCACCGACGGTGTGATCAAGGAGAAGAAGTTCAAGTCCACGGAAGACGACGGCATCACGATCTCGCTCGAGGTGATGGACATCGAGCGCCTCTACCGCGGCATGCAGGCTGGCCTCCCGCGCGATGAAGTGCTAGTGGATTTCGAGAAACTGACGGGTCACCTGCTGCCCTGCGTGTTCGTCCCGACGACGGAGAGCTACACGACCTGCCTCGCCGTGATCCCGGGCAATGTCCTGCATGCGGTATATGAGCAGTACGGCGCGCGGCTGCTGGAATCCAACGTGCGGTCATTCCTCTCCGTCACCGGCAAGGTCAACAAGGGCATCCGCGAGACCCTGCGAACGAATCCGCAGATGTTCCTGGCCTACAACAACGGAATCGTGGTGACCGCGGACGAGGTGAAGCTGGACAGGATGCCGGACGGTGCGCCCGGCATTCGCTACCTGCGCGGCATGCAGATCGTGAACGGCGGCCAGACCACGGCCTCCATCCATAGGGCAAAGAAGACTGACAGGGCTGACCTCTCGAAGGTCTTTGTCCCCGCCAAGATCATCAACGTCGCCGACAAGGAGCACATCGGCGAGATGGTCAGCCACGTCTCGAAGTACGCGAACAGCCAGAACACCATCCAGCCAGCAGACTTTTCCGCCAACGAGCCCTTCCACATCCAGATCGAGAAGCTGGCCGACACAACCTGGTGTCCGGACCAGCGCGGGCGCTGGTTCTACGAGCGGGCCCGTGGAAGCTACCAAGTGGCGCTGTTCCGCGAGGGCGACACATCCGCGCGACTCAAACGCCTGAAGGAGATCATTCCGCCTCAGCGGAAGTTCTCCAAGCCGGAGCTGGCGAAGTACCTGAACGCCTGGGACCAGAAACCTCACTTGGTCAGCTTCGGATCGCAGAAGAACTTCGATGCGTTCATGCAGGATCTGCGCAAGCAGCAGGCCCGCGACTGGCGGCCGGACGAAGCTTGGTATCGGGAGCTAGTGGCCAAGGCCATCATTTTTCGCGAGGTGCAGCGCGTGGTCCGTAGCCAGGGATTCCCGGCGCACCAGGCAAACATCTGCGCCTATCTGGTTTCCTACTTGGCCAGTCGTTGCGATGGCGCCTTCGACCTTGGACGCGTGTGGAAGCAGCAGGGCATCTCTCCCGAACTGCGTTCCCTGCTGCTCCAGTGGGCGCCGCGCACCGATGAGGCCCTGCGATCCACCGCTGCAGGGCGCATGGTCACCGAGTGGGCGAAGAAGGAGGCCTGCTGGCATGCCATCCGGCAGCTCGACCTCGGAGCGCCAGGGCACCGCATTCCCGAATGGGGGCTGCCGGGAGCGACGCCCTCCTCGGACACCTGACCGGTCGCCCGCATAATGGATGTCGTGTCACCCGCTACCCGCAGCCGCATGATGGCGGGCATCCGTGCCCGCAACACGCGACCGGAGATGCTGGTGCGCAGGCTTCTGTTCGCTTCCGGCTTCCGGTTCCGCCTGCACAGGCGCGACCTGCCTGGCGCGCCGGACATCGTGCTGCCGAAGCACCGCTTGGCGGTCTTCGTGCATGGCTGCTTCTGGCACCAGCATGAAGGCTGCCCGCTGACGAAGATGCCGGGGTCGAACCGCGATTTTTGGAAGGAAAAGCTGGGGCGGAACCAGCGCCGGGACCGCGAGAACGTAGACAAGCTGGTCGCTGCGGGCTGGTGCGTCCTGGTGGTCTGGGAGTGCGCCACAAGGCTTGCGCCGCTGGCCACCACCTTGGAGCGGGATCTCGTTGCTGCGGTGCGCGCAGCGGATGCGAGCGCCGTGCTGCCACGGCAGCCCCTTCAAACCAGTTCCATCTATACCATCTCGCGCAGCGCTCGTCTCTCCTGTTGATCGGCCCGCACGTTGGCCGCCGTGTGCAGCAGGTCAAAGACCACCGCGCCCAGTTGCCGGGCCAATAGCGGCGGCACAGCATTGCCGACCTGCACATACTGCTCGGTGCGGTTGCCCTCGAAGAAATAATTGTCGGGGAAGGTCTGGAGCCGCGCAGCCTCGCGCACGGTCAGGCTCCTGCACTGCGCCGGGTCCGGGTGGATGTAATAGTGCCCGTCCTTGGCAATGTGGGACACCACCGTCGTGGAAGGCAGCGAACCGGTCTGCACGCGGAAACGATCCAGGAACGGCACGGTGTCCGCCGTGACGTTATCGTGGTCCGGCAACAGTGCGCGGGGGAAATGCCGGAGTTTCGGCGAGTGCCCGAATGCCTGCGCAAAGCAGGACACGAACAGATAGCGGTTGAGATCGGAGCGCATGTGCGCGCGCGTTTCATGCTGGCAGACGCCTTCCAGCCTATCGTCCTTCAGCCAGCTCACGAGTGTGGCCGGCATTCCTTGAAAGCTCAGGTTGGCGCGCTGGATGAAGCGTCCGCCCGTCCTCGACACGTCCAGCGCGCGTTCCAGCGCCACAGCCATTTCCGCCGCAACGGATTCCCGGATATCACGCGGGCAGCCCGTCAGATATCGGGTCGATTCCCGGAGTGCACGCAGCCACTCTTCGGTCGAGTCGGCCTCCCTGGAAAGCCGGCTCCTGATCCGCGGCAGACTCCCAATGGCTTCCTTGACGCTGACCGGCAGTCGGAACTGGAGTGGCTGATGCGGCGTCGCCGCCAGATCGCGGCGCACGCCAAGAAGGATGACGCGATGGCGCGTCTGCGGAACCCCGTAGCGCTCAGCCTCGAGGACATATTGGGCGGGCTCCAGCTGCTGTCCATCGCTGGGCGCAGCGAACGAGCGGATCTCGTACTCCAGATCCGGCGCCGGCCGCGACAGATCGCCGAGAATCCGCTCGAAAATGCCCGATCCATCGTGCGTGGAACTGAGGATGCCCTTCACGTTCTCCATCACGAAGGCAGGCGGGCGGAACTTCTCGATGATCCGCAGGTACTCCCGGTACAGCAGGTGCCGCTCATCCTGCTCGAAGGCCTTGGCGTCCACCGGCCGACGCCTGGACCTGCCCGCCATCGAGTAGGCTTGGCAGGGCGGCCCTCCGATCAGGACCCAAATGCCGGTGGTGCCGATGGCATCGCGGATCCAGGAATCGATCCGCGCTTCCGGGGTCTCGCCCAGGGTCGCGTGCCGGGCCTCGGTGCGGGCCTGCTCAATCTCCGGGGCGTGGGCGGCGAACAGCTCTTCGCGCCCAATATTGCCGCGGACAAAGTCGTAGTAGGCGTCCGGGACACGGCCCCGCGGAAAGCGCCGGAACATGGCGCGGAGCGTCAGTGTGCGGTGGGCAACCGCTTCCTTTTCGATGGACAGTCTGACGTCAAACACCTGATTCCCGACAGCATCAGCGACTGACGAGAACCCCTCTCCGAGCCCGCCCGGGCCTGCAAAAATATCCACCACGGGGATCGCGCTGCCCGGCATCTGGGCGAGTTCTTGTTTGTATGAACGAGTCATCGATGAACCCTACTAGGTTCGGCCTAATCTGTCGCGTGCGAAGCCGCGGGCATTGACCTGCTTGCCGATTTTCGGATCAGCTAAAAGTTGAGAAGATGGCTCACGCCAGTGTAGCGAGGAGCTTATGAGGAAGGTGCGCCTATTCCCCAAGGACATCGGACGCACCGCATGACGCTTCACGTGGTTCGTCCGCGCCGTGACTTTCCTCATTGGAGCCGCGCTTCGCGTGTCGGTGATTGACCTCACGAAACAGAATCGACGATGAAGGTCGAGGGCTATTCCAGCATCGGACTGTTGCACACGACGCTCCGCGCGGCGGCCGGGTCAGCCTTGTGGCGCGCCGCGCTTCGGCGATTGCCTGTGTTTCTACTTGTCTGCGCGGGGCCTGCCGCGCGCACGGCGCTTCCTGCGGGCGCGCGGACCCATCAGGCGTTCCGCGAGCAGACCGGACCCGATGGCAACCAGCGGAAAGACGAACAGGGCGACGAGGGCGATCAGATTCGGTTTCATGTGTGGATCCATGGACTGGACGCGTGCGCCGCGTCGGGAGCGATGCATCGAGCGATCTTCTCGCGGCGCGCGAGGAGCCTGTTCGCGCGCATTCGCTACCCCGCTGCTCTGAGGGCAGGGTGCAGCGGTGCTACCGGAGCAGGGCGCCGGTGGAACGGTTCGCCGGAGTGGGCGCGACGATGCCCTTCCAGCAGATAGTCGAGATCCCGTCGGTTGTGGCTGGCGGCGCTGAGCTGGTCGAGTTTCTCGACGATCTCGGCGACGACATGGCTGGGGGTCGTGCGTGTTTTGCCCGGTGCAGCCAGGTAACTGAAGAGGTGTCGCAGCGCGGTGGCGAGGGCGAGGTCGCGTTGTTCCAGCCAGCGAAGATGCGGCGCCAGCAGTTCGATCGTGGCGAACTCGTGGGGGACAACCAGCGCATAGTGCGGCCGCCGCAGTTCGCCCACGGTTTTGAGTTTGCCCAGGTCGTGCAGCAGGTAGCCCAGCTGGGCAAGACACGGCGACCAGGCGTCGTGGGGAATGATGCGACGCGTGAGCTCAGCGGCCAGGTCCAGCATCTCCGTGCTGTGCATCAGTAACCCGCCGACATCGGCGTGGTGATGGTTGACGCTGGCGCGGCAGCGCAGAAAGGGCAGGCCGATGGCGGGATCGAGCAGTACGTTGCGCAGGAAGCCGCTGAGGGGATCGGGCAGCGATTCCTCCAGTTGGTGCAGGCGCGCAAGTCCAGGCAGGGCCGCGTCCGGGCAGCGCTGAGAGGGCAACATGGCGGTGGCGCTGGGCACCTGATCTGGCGCCAGGGGCGCCAGCGTGCGTACCTTGAGTTGGGCATGGCCCTGGAAGACCTGTACCAGTCCGGTGACCGCGACCGGTGCGGGTGTGGCGGGACATGCGAGATGCGGTCGGTACTCCGGCCAGACGAAGCCAAGGGTCCGGCCCGTGGCATCCTCCAG
>NZ_JBYCKI010000249.1:0-25623 GCF_057473305.1 Thiomonas sp. TH-17 | reverse complement strand
GCTCGGGTCTCCAGTAGATCTGAGGGGGCTCACTGCATAACGGCTCACACGCCGGTGCCGTGGACTGCAGACGGAAGTATTTCAGCAGCCTGTTAAGCTTCTCAATCAGCACATCAAGACCTACCAGCCTTCAGAGAACGACATCTATTTGACTGTCGGTGATGGAAAACCTTGCGTTAACTTGATTGCGGTTCTTGACGTCAAGCGCCTAGAAACGCAGATACCTGTCTCATGCATTATTAAGACAAGCGATGCACAACCACTAAAAAAACGTACTCGATCTGGAGGTTGGTCGCCAGTGCGAGAACAGTACGAATGGCTTGGAGCAACTACCCAGGCTGTAAAAGACGATATTGACGCCTCACTCGAAGGCGAAATCAAGAAATCACTGAGCGATTCGGCCACAGCGCGAACGGAACGCTTGGCTTATGCCTCCAAGCTGCCAGACACCATACAGGTAATTTCGCGCGCATTTCGCCGAAACGCAGATGTTGTCGCCGAGGTGCTATTACGCGCCAATGGAATCTGTGAAGAGTGTCACTCTCCAGCCCCATTTTTACGTGCAGCCGACAATACTCCGTACTTGGAGGTACACCACCGAATAATGCTCTCGGCGGGAGGCCAAGACACGGTGGCCAATGCAGTTGCGGTTTGCCCTAACTGCCATAGGAAGCTCCACTTTGGGAAGGCCGCAACAAATGAAATCTGACATTGCGGAGCGCCTCTCACCTTCGACGTTAGGTTCTCTATGGAAATATTTTCATTCTTAAGTGGTGTAGTTATCGGTGTAGCCGGTCAATATTTTGCCGACAAATACACAGACCAGAGGCAAAAACGTGAGTCTGAGAATACGAAACGTAGGCTATTTCATCAAATGGAAACGGAAATGCCTAGCCTTATCGCTGAAATGAAAGAGGATTTCTCAAAGCCGGAGCACGCATCTTACCGTGAGTTCATTGTTACCCGGTGCGTTTTGCTGGCAAGAGATATACCTGAATGCCTAGGCTATTTTGAAGAAGATCATCTTCAAATCAGAAATTTTGTCACTGTGCTCGAAAACAACGGTTTTATAATGTCCGTAAGTGATGATGAGCCTAAGCAATATCGTCTTAAAGAGGATTTTGTCCAGTGGCTGAAGAAGCGAACCTAACTAGGCGTTTAAAAATGGACGCCCCAAAAAGCGCAGCGCCCTTTAACTAACTCGTTGACCGATAAGCTCCGAAGACCGGTCATTTGAATCGGTCAGCCTGAAAGGCGGCTTCGGCCGAGAAGCGCGCGTTCACCGTCCGGCAGGTTTCAGAGTGAGGCAGCCCTTCGAAGCGCAACTTCGCAAACGTCGCGTTGGACTGCTCCTGGCCGACTCCGGTCTTTACCGGACACTCCATCATCGGTTCACGGGATGGAGAGTTCTACTTTGTTGCGCGCAACGCGCAATGACTGACTGGATGCCATCCACCCCCGCACGTTGTAATCGTAGAACCATTCCTAGTGCCTGCGTGGCGGCGAGAAGTTTGGCTCCTCCCACAACACGGCACGCATCGCCGCGGTACTGACCCCCGTCGTGTCCTGCAAACTTTGCAGCGCCGCCGCCATGGCCGTCCGGGAGGACACCCCGGGGACCTCGCCCAAGTTTTGGCCCAGCGTCCAGAGCGTCTGAGCAAGGTCAGCCAGGACGTAAGGGGGCTGCACTGGAAGTCGCGTCCCACTCATGGTGTAGGTCCCAGAGCGCCGAAGCTCTGGCAGGACTTCGCTGGTGACCCAGCGCTTGAACCGCTTCGCGGCACCCTTCGTGCTGCCGAGGGTCCGCGCGTACAGGCCCGACTCGGTGATGAAGCTCGCCAGTTGGAGCCGGCTCAGGCTGTCGATGACGTCGCGTTTTGCGACGTCATCCGAATCGACGTGCTTGGCGAGCGCATCGCGCGGATTCGCCAGTTCCAGGGCTGCGCAGACGTCATTGGCGTTAAACCACGGCACCCCATCGGGGTCAACGACCGCCCGAACGGCGTGATCTGTGAAGTACAGGGTAGATAAGGGGGACATGGCGGGCAATCTCCGGTTGGTTTGCAAAGGAAATCTGCCAAAGAGAAGGCAGACACCCAGAACAGGCCACCCGGCACATTCGGCGCAGCCGCCGCACGCCGACACCAAAAATGCCAGCATTTCTCCCACAACAAAAAAAACCAGCGCGAACCGGGCCAAAAGAAACCTCGCAGGGCAGCTCGGTAAAACATCAATTAAATCAACAACATACGTTTTTGCCGCGAACCACGCGAGGAATGCGAGGTTGGGTACGGCATTCTCTATAGATAAATTCGATGCGTTACGTAACGTACCAAAAGGCCGTTTTAGACACACACTGTTACGCCACGACAGGCTGCAGGTCCGTGGCGTCCCACCGCAAGGGGAGGTACGCGTCAGACGCACCAAACTGGGGCGTCAGGGCACCCAGGGTGCTGCACAACCCCCGAAATGCCGTTTCTATGTAACGAAACCTGTGTACAGACACATTACATAACAGATCGAAATTTTCCTAGGACACATAGAAACCAAACCTCGCATTCCTCGCATCAAAACACGCCGCTCGCCTAAGTCTTTGAAAACGCGACGATTTCTTGTCTTCGAGGGTGCGAGGTTTCTTTTCGAGAAAAAAACTCCTTTTCAACATTGTCATGTCTTGGGCAGTTCAGACAGGGACGGGACCCGCAATTCGAGCGGAGTGGGGGATGAGCGTGGGTGAGGTCTGTCGCAAGATGGGCATCAGCGATGCGACGTTCTAGGGCAATGCGCCGCCAGAATCCCCACGAAGTTCGTGCCGGCTCTGACCGGATTGGGGTCACCAGCGGCTCCGCGTAAGATCGGCAAGGTGATGCACGCTGCGCTCAGCGCCGACACCAATACGTACATAGCCACCAGCACCAATAGCAAAGCAACGATGGGCAGTGAAGAATCACTGCGGTGTTCCACTCCGAAAGGCGAGATCTGAGGATGGCACGCCGCCGAAAGAGCAAGAGCCTCGGTGAGATGGGATGGACCATGCTCGCCATTGGTGTGGGCGTGCTGGGAGCGCTCGTCTTCCTAAGGAGCAGTCCGCTGACGAGCATGTTCGAGGCCTTACGCCCATGGGCGTGGCTGGCCGTTGCAGGCGGGGCATTTCTCCTGGGCTTGCACGCCCTTCCGGCCAAGAAGACAAGCGGCATCGACTGGCAACCGGTGGAGCCCGTCTTTGGAAGCCGTCGGTCTGAGTCCCCATCGCCGAAATCCGGGCGGCCGAGCGATGTGCTGATTGACGATGACATGCGCGGCCGCTGGCGTCCGCCAGAGCGTGCGTCCGACGCCGCTGTGCGCCCTGCCACTTGGTCCTTGGCGGTGTTCGATTTGATCGAGTGGCGTCGCTTCGAGGCGCTCTGTGAATCCCTGCTGCAACACGAAGGCCACATCACTGGGTCGCAAGCGTACGGACCGGATGGCGGCATCGACATTCGGCTCTACAGTGATGCCACCAAGACGCAGTTGACCGGCATCGTGCAATGCAAAAACTGGTCGGGGAAAAAGATCGGTGAAGTGCAGATGCGGGAGTTCCTGGGCCTGAAAACGGATCATCAAGTCTCAACAGGCATCTACATCACATCATCCACATTCATGCCTGCGGCGCAGGACTTGGCAAACCGGCATGACCTGACCTTGCTGAATGGCTCCGGCTTGCTCAGTCGCATTCAGGCCTTGCCTGCCGGCGTGCAGCAGCACCTGCTGGCCGTTGCGACGGAAGGCGACTATAGACGGCCCACCTGTGTGAACTGTGGCAACAAGATGACCCTGAAAACCAACGCATCAAACGGAAACCGGTTCTGGGCGTGTGCACGCTGTCGCCACATGATGCCTGCGCGTCAGGATGCGGAGCTGGCTTGAAGCGCATCCCTTGGGCTACTGTCGGCTGGTTCATGCTGTCTGCAGGTGCGCTGTGGATGGCAGTCGTCGCCTTTCGGTCAACGCCGATCCAGACTGCACATCGGGCAATCCAGGCGGTGCGGGAATTGAATCGGGTGCAACTTCAGGCAAGCACGCCAATTCATCGCCCTCAGCCCGTTCCCAGAGCGCAGCTCCAATCGCGTGGTGCAGGCGTGCAATTGATCAAATGCGTGATCCATGGTCAAGTGACCTACACCAACAATCCCCAAGAGTGCCCAGCCGCCACGGAATCCAGTCTGACCGTGTATCCCACGCACGGCTACCTGTCCGCGAAACCGTAGATCATGTGGGCGTCGAACCCGGCGTGAGTCGCGTTGCCGACCGCGTGCGGAGCCGCTTGGGACTCCGGCCCGGTCAGAGACGGCAAGCTCCCGAGCGCTTCTTGCGGCGCATGTTCAAGTCGACATATTGCCCTGAGCTGGGTCAATCGTGCGCTGCCCCTAACACCCAGCGCGCCGCATTGCCCAGTCGCCCCAATCCTTCAAGCCGCCTGGCGGCAAGATCCTGGCATATGCAATCCCAACGCGCTTGGCCAATGTCCGGGTGGCGGCGGCCTGTGAGACGCCGCCTTCATCACCATCCTGCGCGCCAATCATTGTTGCGATCCCCAAGTCGCCTGCAAGCTCGGCAATTTGCCCGGACTGAAAATCGCTGAATCGCCCGGCAGTGCTGATGATCCAGGCGGCGCGGCCGCATAGGCTGAGGTAGTCACAAAGCGCCAGGGCATCAATGGCCGATTCAGTCACGTACAGAATCCGTGAACAAGCGCCATCAGCAGGCGCCAGCACAAAGAACGCCTTTCTCCCTGCCGCCCCCTTAAAGATTCCATCCGCACCCCGGACCTCAAGTCCACAGAGACATGCTTTCGCATCCGCGTGAGGGAACGCCAGATTCAAGTGCAGCGCGCCATCCATCCTTTCGCCACCATGTACCCCTGCCATGCCTGCAGCGCGCGCTGCCGCGATGGCGTGCGGCGATAGGCCGCGCTTGGCGCGCAGCCAGGATTCCGCCCACGGGGGTTCTGCGATCAGCTTGAGCGGACCAATGCGGATGGCTGAAGCGTCCCGAATCGAAGCAGATTGATTGCGATGCCGCTGGCCGAACGCCAGAGTGGGCAAGGGGGAAGAAGAGTTTGCAAATCCCGCGAGGCGACGCAGTTCGCGTTTTGCCTGGCCGATGTTGAGACCGGGACGCAGGCGCTGAACCAGCGCCAACCAGTCGCCCGCCGCACTCAAGTCCGACTGCGGCCACCAGACGGGGGTTCCCCGTCGACCTTGTTCCTGGATGACCAACAACTCCCCTGTGGCGTCCCGCCAGTAGCTATAGCCAGCCCCGCCTCTCTGCCGTTGGGCCAGGGCATCTGATTTCAGCCCCAGACCGTTGGCAACCACCTCCACGGGTAGTGCGCGAAGTGCTTGCGTATCGTCGTGAAACATCTCCTCTTCCCCCTAGCCCGGTGTGTGCCGTCGACCGGCCTTCATGCCACGGCTCGAAACGGCGGCGCGGCCGATTTGCGCGGTCGTCCCGGGCGCCGCGGCGCGTGCATTGCGTCCGCTACGGGGAGAGGCTGCGCTGCGGCAGTTTGATCGGCAGTGCCGGCGAGCCAGCGCGTGAGATCGGCCAGAAGAATGCCCTGCCGCCGACCGGCGCCGGGAGTGACTGGAACCGGCAGAGCGCCGCGCCACACGGCCTTGCGCAGCGCGCTGGGTGTCGTGCCCAGGGCCTGAGCCAGGCGCGGGTCGCTGAGTGCAATCCAGCACGGCCAGCCGCTTTGGAGAAAGGATTGAAAAAGCTCTTGGGGATTCATTTGTCCCCTCCGTCGTGAGTGATGACGGAAGGGAACAGGTCAGGCGGTCATTTCACTTGATGAAAAATGACAGAAATTCACTGAAAATCAAAGACTTAGACTACTTATAGCCGATGTGAAACAAAACGTAATACTTCCCGCGAGGGCGGCTGCGCTCTCACTGGGTTGGGACATTCGTGGGACAGTACGCCAGTCCCAATCTGTCCGATTTGGGACACTGGCGGGACAACGCGGCACGGGAAATGACCAAAATAAGCGCAAAACAGCCCATGTCGTTGACATGGGACTGCTCTACAACCTATTGTTTTAATTGGAATAATTTGGTGCCGACTATCCGAATCGAACGGATGACCTACCGCTTACAAGGCGGTTGCTCTACCAGCTGAGCTAAGTCGGCGTAGGCGCTGCAGAGCGCCAGGCTGCGTGGGCCGATTATCCGGTGACCTTGAGGCCGCTGGACTACTTCACACGGGTCAGATGCGCTCCGCCGGGGCGGGGGGCACTGGGGGGCGGATCGGAGGAAGGTTCTTCCGATTCCGACGCCTTGGATTTTACCGGCTGCAGTCGCGTGGGCTTGCTGGCTGTAGCCGGCTCATCCTGGTCTTCTGCGGCGGGCGCGTTGTTGGCTTCACCGATCTCGGCTGATTCGTCATCGGCTTCGACCGGAAAGGCCATGCCTTGGCTGTTTTCCCGCGCATAGATGGCTGAAACCTGGCCGATGGGGACCAGAATGTCTCTGGCCACGCCGCCAAAGCGCGCCTTGAAGCGAATTTCATCGTTGCCGATGTTCAGCGCGCTGGTGGCGTCGAAGCTGATGTTCAGCACGATTTCACCGTTCTTCACGAACTCCATCGGCACCCGCGCACCGGCCCCGACCTGTACGGCCAGGTAGGGGGTCAGACCGTTATCCGTGCACCATTCGTACAGGGCGCGGATGAGGTAGGGCTTGGTTGAGCCGATGTTTTGCGAATCGCTGTTCATCACGGTGCACCGAACTGCTTACTTGCGCATGATCTTTTCGGAGGGCGTGAGTGCCTCGATGTAGGCGGGGCGCTGGAATATGCGCTCGGCATACTTGGCCAGCGGCAGGGCCGACTTGGGCAGATCGATGCCGTAGTGATCGAGGCGCCACAGCAGCGGGGCGATGGCCACGTCGAGCATGGAGAAGTCTTCGCCCAGCATGTATTTGTTTTTGAGGAATACGGGCGCGAGCTGCGTCAGGCGGTCGCGAATGGCGCTGCGAGCCTTTTCGAGCGCTTTTTCGTTGGACTTGGTGGCGCGTGATTCGAGTGTCGTGACGTGCACGAACAGTTCCTTCTCAAAATTGAACAGGAACAGCCGCACGCGGGCGCGGGCCACCGGATCGCCGGGCATGAGCTGCGGGTGCGGGAAGCGCTCGTCGATGTATTCGTTGATGATGTTGGATTCGTACAGGATGAGATCGCGCTCGACCAGGATGGGCACCTGTCCGTAGGGATTCATGACGCTGACGTCTTCGGGTTTGTTGAACAGGTCGACGTCACGGATTTCGAAATCCATGCCTTTTTCGAATAGCACGAAGCGGCAACGCTGCGAAAACGGGCAGGTCGTGCCGGAATAGAGCACCATCATGAATGCAGACTCCTGAAAGACGAAACGGGGTGGCAGTGCCACCCCGGCCATACGGATTTTGGACGGGATTGGGCTGCCCGCCCGGGGTGCGGGCGTTAGCCTGAGTTAGGTGACATCTTTCCAGTATTCAGATTTCAGCTTCCAGGTAATGAAGCTGAACAATCCCAGGAAAATGAGCACGATGACGCCAAGGCGCTTGCGGAACAGTTGATCGGGTTCGGCCATCCACTGCATGTAGGCGACGAGGTCGGCAACCGTCGAATCATACTCGGTTGTCGATTCCGACCCCTTCGTCAGCTGGGTGTAGCCGACGAAAGTCTTGAGCTTGACGGCCGGATCGGCGGGGTCGGGGCCGATCCGGAAGTTGGCGGCGCGCTCGCCCTGCAACATCCACAGCGGGTTGGGCATGCCCACGCCGGGGAAGACCAGATTGTTCCAGCCGGTCGGCCGCGCGTCGTCGCGATAGAAGGTGCGCAGATAGGTGTAGAGATAGTCCGTGCCGCTGCCGCGATGCGAGGCCAGCGCCTTGGTGATGATGGACAGATCGGGCGGCTCGGTGCCGAACCACTTCTCCGCCTGAGCGGGCGTCATGGCCACACGCATGGTGTCGCCAATCTTGGCATCGCCGAACATCAGGTTGTGCTGAATCTGGTCGTCGGTCAGGCCGATGCCGCGCAGGCTTTCATACCGCATGTATTTGGCGGAATGGCAGCCGATGCAGTAATTGACGAACAGCCGGGCGCCGTTTTGCAGCGCCAGCACGTTGTTCACCCGGTAGGGGGCGTGATCGAGCGGAAGTTCTTGCTCTTCCGAGGCGGCGCTGGCGGCGCCTTGCAGCATCAGCCCGAGCAGCAACCCCAGGCACAGACGTCGCAGAAGCGGGTGCAGGAAGGAGGTCATGGTGGCGGGCATCAGTGGGCTTTGTAGGTCAGGCGTTGCGGCACGGGTTTGAATTCCCCCAGGCGACTCCACCACGGCATGAGGAAAAAGAAGCCGAAGTAGAGCAGGGTGCAGGTGAGCGCCACGGCGTAGGCCACGGGCGAGGGCGGCTGTATGCCGAAGTAGCCCAGCACCACGAAGTTGATGGCGAACAGGGTGTAGACGGCGCGGTGCCAGGTGGGCCGATAGCGGATCGACTTGACAGGCGACTTGTCGAGCCAGGGCAGGAAGAAAAAGATGATGACGGCGCCGCCCATGCTGAGCACGCCCCAGAACTTGGCGTCTACCGAGGCCAGCGCCCAGAACAGCAGGCCACCGCCCACCCCAAACAGAACGGCGCGGCCGGGTTTGCCGCGGTTGCGCCACAGCGCAAACAGCGTGGCCACGACCACCACGCCCATCCAGATGTGCACGGTGTTGCTCGTCGTCGCGCGCAGGATGGAGTAGAACGGCGTGAAGTACCAGACTGGGGCGATGTGCGGCGGGGTTTTCAGTGGGTTGGCCGGAATGAAGTTGTTGTGCTCCAGGAAGTAGCCGCCGAACTGTGGCGCGAAGAACACCACGGCGCAGAAAATCATCAGGAACACCGACAGCCCGAACAGATCGTGCACGGTGTAGTAGGGGTGGAACGCCACGCCGTCACGCGGAATGCCGCGGCCGTCTTTGTTGTCCTTGATTTCCACGCCGTCCGGGTTGTTCGAGCCGACTTGGTGCAGGGCGATGATGTGCGATCCGACCAGGCCGATGAGCAGCAGCGGAATGGCGATGACGTGGAAGGCGAAAAAGCGGTTCAGCGTGACGTCGCTCACCACATAATCGCCACGAATCCACACCGCCAGATCGGGGCCGATGTAGGGGATGGCGGAGAACAGGTTGACGATGACCTGCGCGCCCCAGAACGACATCTGTCCCCACGGCAGCAGGTAGCCGAAGAACGCCTCGGCCATCAGGCTCAGAAAGATCAGGCAGCCGAAAATCCAGATGAGTTCACGCGGGGTTCGGTAGGAGCCGTAAATCAGGCCGCGGAACATGTGCAGATACACCACGATGAAAAACGCCGAGGCCCCGGTGGAGTGGATGTAGCGAATCAGCCAGCCCCAGTTGACATCGCGCATGATGTATTCGACCGAACCGAAGGCCAGGGCGGCGTCGGGCTTGTAGTTCATCACCAGGAAGATGCCGCTGACGATCTGAATGGCCAGCACCACGATGGACAGCGAGCCAAAGTAGTACCAGAAATTCAGATTTTTCGGCGCGTAATACTCGGTCAGGTGCGCGCTCCACAGCGAGGAGAAGGGAAAGCGTTTGTCCACCCAGCCGCGCAGCCCGCCGTGTTCGGGGGCGGCGTGCGCGCCGTGCAGCGATTGATCGGCCATTGAGGTGTCTCCTGTTTGTTTTGGGGGAGGGGCAGCGGGAGGTCAGGCTTTCTCGTGTTCGCCGATGCGCACTTTGGCGTCGGTCACATACATATAGGGCGGCACGACCAGGTTGTCGGGCGCGGGCATGTTCTTGAACACACGGCCGGCCAGATCGAACATCGAGCCGTGGCAGGGGCAAAGAAAGCCGCCGTCCCAGTCGGATGGCAGGGAGGGTTGCGGCCCCGGTGTGAACCGGTCCACCGGCGAGCAGCCCAGGTGGGTGCAGATGCCCACGACCACGAGATATTCTTTTTTGATCGAGCGCCACTGCGTTTGCGCCCAGACCGGGGTGGGGAAGGCGGTGCGCTGGGAGTCAGGATCGGCGACGAGGGGTTGGGTTTCGTTGAGCGACTCCAGCATGGCCGGGGTGCGGTGCAGAATCCACACCGGTTGGCCGCGCCACAGCACGGTCATTTTTTCACTCGGACGCAGCGAGCTGATGTCCACATCCACCGGCCCGCCTTCGGCTCGGGCCTTCGCGGAAGGCGCGAGCGAATCGACAAAAGGCACGGCCGCACCCCCTGCTGCCACGCAACCGGCGCAACCCGTTGCAATCAACCATGTGCGACGCTTTGAATCCATGTCCGTACTCCGCGAAAGATGGCGCATTGTTCCCTGCGCGGCACCGCTTGGACATTAGGACAACCCTCTATAAGCGCTCACTGATTTAAGCTTTTGTCGTTGACAAAAATCAATCAGGTGAGTGCTGCGGTGCAACAAAGTGAAACCCGTTCGACCGGCTGCGCAATGTTGCTTGGAGACGTTTGTGAGCCTGGGGTTCAGTTGGGCAGCTCGGCGATCGACAGTGGGCGGCGCAGGGTCATGCGCTTGGCGTAATGGCCTTCCATGCGTTCGAGCACGCCGGAGAGAAAACGCACGGCCTCGACGATATGCGGCCCTTTGTTGAGCATGGCGCACTCGGCGCGAATGCTCAGGGCAGCATCGCTGACCTCGGGGCGGGAGGGTAGGCCGCTGCGGGCCATGGTGTCGAGAATCTGCGTGGCCCAGATCACCGGCAGGTGGGCGGCCTCGCACATCCAGAGAATTTCCTCCTGTGCTTCGGACAACCGCTCGAACCCCAGTTCCACCGCCAGATCGCCGCGCGCGACCATGACACCGAGGCGCGGGTGCGCGAGGGCTTCGAGCAGGATGGCGGGCAGGTGGTCAAAGGCCTGGCGGTTCTCGATCTTGAGGACCACGCCGGCGTCGTCGCGATGCCGTGCGCTGAGTTCCGCGCGCAACTGGCGCACGTCTTGCGGGCTGCGCAAAAAGGACAGGGCGACCAGATCGAGATGGCGGGCCATCGCGACGAGATCGTCTCGGTCTTTATCGGTGAGCGCGGGAAGGTCGAAGCGGGTGTCGGGGAAATTGATGCCCTTTTCCGCCTTGAGCCGACTGCCGCTCGGCTCGGCGTGGGTGATGCGCAGTTGCAGAGTGTCGTCCGTGCGGGTTTCGAGGGTCGCGCCAATGCGCCCGTCGTCCAGCCACACGCTTTGCCCAACCTGCGCCGAGGTGAAGGCGGCTTCGAGCGTGCAGTGCACCTGCGGCGGCGTGGTGAAGGTGCCGTCGTCACCGCGCTGTCCAGGATGGCCGGGGCGTTCTTCGCGCAGCAGCACCAGTGGGTCGCCGACGAACAGCCGCAGTTCGCCCGGGACTTCGGCGATGCCTTGCAGCGTGCCTGCTGCAATCTCTGCAGAGTCGTTCGTCAGCTTGAACGGCATGCCTTCCGCCAGATAGGCCGAGCGCTCGAAGGCGAACACCAGCAGCGCGCCCTCGCGGGACACCAGCCTGCCTTGCCGCGCGCGCGAGCGCAGATCGGTGACCTGCAGCCGGGCGGACGACGGCAACTGCGCGGGCAGGGGCGGGTGCAGCGCTCCGGCGTGCAGCAGGGTTTGTCCGTCGGAAGCTTGCGGCGGCGGGCCCTCACCGCACCACAGCGCCAGCAGCGCAGGGGCGATGATCTGCCCACGCACATCGTGCCGGGGCCGCAGATGCAGGACGCGGCCCTGCGGCAGCAACTCGCCCGTGCGCGACTTGGGCCCCGCCAGATCGATCTGCACCAGTGGAGGGGGCTGCGGCGAAGCGTCGGTGCCATGAACAAGCTCGGCCATGCGTTGCCAGACGGCGGCATCGTCGTGGGCGCAGTTGATGCGGGCCACGTCCATGCCGGCCTCGGTCAGGGCGCGCATTCCCGCAACATCTTGCGCGGCTTCAGTAGCCAGGGTCACCATGATGCGCACCTCGCGCTGCGGCCGTGGCGGATTGAGCAGGGCGGTGGTGTTGTGCTGCAGCAATTGCAGACCCTCGACGAAAGTGCAGGGGGGCGCAGGGCGCTGGCTGCGGGCATGGCCGAGCAGGTCTTCGAGCCGGTCGAGCACCGCGTCGAGCGCGGCGAGCACATGGGTTTCCAGCATGCCCAGCGAAGACAGGCCGATCTGGGCCAACTGGGTCTGCAACGGCCGCAGGTCGGCCTGGCGCACGGCGATGTAGTGCAGCAGATTGCGGGCGCTGGCGCGGCGCTGCGGCGGCAGAGCGTCGATCCGGTCTTGGTGGGCTTGCTCATACGCCAGCGCGGCGCGGCGCAATTCGGAGACCGCGTCGTACAGCAGGCGGGGAGAGGCGGGGGCGGGTATGGCGGACATGTGCGCTTGTTACCACGCGCAGGTGTCGGCCCTGTGTCTGGCCCGAATCGCGCATGGCGACATCAGAGCGTCACATCGTCCATTCACAGTGAAGGCATCAACCGGGGAGAAAACGAGATGAACGATTCAGTGCACAACGGCATGGACGTGTCCATGCGCGATTTCAAGATGGGCATGGGCATGATGAACCGCGAGGCCGCCAGCACGATGAAGGCGTTTGGCGCCTTCATGGGCGAGGCGCTGGGCGACGGCGAGCTCGACGCCAAGACTAAGGAACTCATCGCCCTGGGCATGGCGATTACCGCGCGCTGCGTCTATTGCATCGGCATCCATGTCGAGAAGTCGCTGCGTGCCGGCGTGAGCCACGCCGAAATCGTCGAGGTCTGCAAGGTGGCCATCGTCATGGGCGGCGGCCCGGCGATGACCTATATCGCCGAAGTCAAGAAGGCGCTCGATCTGTTCGAGCAGGTTCACGCTTGAGCGCTTCACGGCTCACGCCTTAGAACCCTTCGTCCTCGCGCAGATAGCGCCATTGCCCCAGCGGCAATGCACCGAGGCGCAAGCCGCCGATGCGCACGCGCTTGAGGCCAGTGACGCGCAGGCCGACGAGCTCGCACATGCGGCGAATCTGGCGCTTCTTGCCTTCGCGCAGCACGAAGCGCAATTGCTGCGGGTTGATCCATTCCACCTGCGCCGGTCGCAGTGGTTGCCCATCTAGCGCGAGACCGTGGCGCAGCAGGGCGAGTTGGCTCTCGGGAAAGGCGGCCTGCACGTCTTCTTCTGCGCCGTTGCGGGTCGGCGTATCGCTCAGGCTGACCCGAACGAGATATTCCTTCTCCACCGCGCTGTCTTCGCCGATGAGTTGACGGGCGATGCGGCCGTCCTGGGTGAGCGCCAGCAGGCCGGTGGAGTCGATGTCAAGCCGACCCGCCACGGCGAGATGCCGCAAATGCGCGGGTGAAAACGGCTGCGGCGCTTCGCATTCGGCCCAGCGGTTTTCGGCCTTGATGAGCGCGACCGCCGGGGTGTAACCGTGCTCGGCCTGCGCGCTGACATAGCCCACCGGCTTGTGCAGCAAGATGGTGACCTGCGCCGCCTGCCGATGCTGCGCCGCCTTGCGGATGACAATGCGCGAGGCGGGCAGATTGCCCGCTACCTTGGTGCCGAGCACCGCGGGTGTGCCGTCAAGCAGCACCCAGCCACGCTCGATCCAGTCGTCTGCTTCGCGCCGAGAGGCCAGGCCGAGTTCGGACATGCGCTTGGACAGGCGCACTTCGACGGACGGATCGCCCTGCGGTGCGGGCGCGGCCACCGTCTTGGCGGGTGCGCTGCGCCGGGGCGCAGGTTCGGAAGAGCGCGGCCGTCCTGGCCAGACGGAAGCGGGGCGCGGTTTGGTCGTCATGGGTCGATGGGTTGAGCCGGCTGGACGCGCCGCATCATTGTGAACAAACCGCTCGTCAACGCGCGCAGCGGCAGTTGCGAGACCAGCAGGCCGCTGAACACCAGCGCGCAACCGAACAAGGCGCGTGCGTCCAGCGACTGATGCAGCACCAGCCACGCCGCGAGCGCGGCGAACACGCCTTCCATGCTGAAAATCACCGCGGCGTGCGCGGGCACGGCGTGGCGCTGCGCCACCACTTGCAGGGTGTAGGCCACGCCGACTGACAGCGCGCCGCCGTAGAAAATGGTCCAGGCCGCGCGCTGCAGCGCCTCCAGGCTGATCGATTCCATCAGCACCCCGGCGCCCAGGCACAGTAGGCCGCAGACGACGAACTGCACCACGGCGAGTTGCAGCGGATCGTGGCGCGGCGCCATGCGGCCCAGCAGCAGCAACTGCACGGTGATGAACAGCGCGCCGCCCAGCTCCAGCCAGTCGCCATGCCGCACGCTATAGCCCTGTCGCACACTGAGAAAGTACATGCCGCTTGCGGCCAGCAAGGCGCCCAGCCAGACTCCAGCGCCGACGCGCCGCCCCCACAGCAGGCCCAGCAGCGGCACGAGCACGACGTAGAGCGAGCTGATGAAACCGGCGTTGGCCACCGAAGTTGATTCCAGCCCGATCTGCTGCATGGAAATGGAGATGGCCACCACCACGCCGAGCAGGCCGCCGTCGCGCAGCAGGCTGCGCAGATTGGAGGCAGGATGGGCGGCCGGATCGGGACGGCGGCGCAGTGCCATCACCGCCAGCACCACGGCAGCGCCGAGCATGAAACGCAGGCCGGTGTAGTAGAACGGCCCCACCGTGCCGATGCTCGCGGTCTGGGCAACGAAGGCCGTGCCCCAGATGAGCGAAGCCAGCAGCATCAAGGCGCTGGCGCGGAGCGAGGCGGGGGAGGTGGACATGGCGGAAAATAAAAAACCGCCGCGCGAAATAGGCAAGACAGGAAACCGAAATGGCAAACGGATTCCAAACGGGTTCGCCGCGCAGCGGAGGTGCGAAATGATAAGTCTTACATGCTGCGCCGGTATTGTCCGCCCACCTCGAACAGCGCGGCGGTGATCTGCCCCAGGCTGCACACCCGCACCGCATCCATCAGCACGGCAAACACGTTTTCGTTATGAATGACGGCCTGCTGCAGCCGGTGCAGCAGGGTGGGCGCCTCGGCTGCGTGGCGCTGGTGAAAGTCGGCCAGACGTTGCAGTTGCGACTCTTTTTCTGCCTCGGTGGAGCGCGCCAGTTCGAGATGCGCTGGAGCGGCATCGCCATGCGGATTGCGGAAAGTGTTCACCCCGATGATGGGCAACTCGCCGGTGTGCTTGAGCATTTCGTAGTGCAGGCTTTCCTCCTGGATTTTGCTGCGCTGGTAACCGGTTTCCATCGCGCCCAGCACCCCGCCGCGCTCGGCAATGGCTTCAAACTCCTTCAGCACCGCCTCTTCGACCAGATCGGTCAGTTCTTCGATGACGAAAGCGCCCTGATTCGGGTTTTCACACTTCGCCAGCCCCCACTCGCGGTTGATGATGAGCTGAATGGCCATCGCCCGGCGCACGCTTTCCTCGGTGGGCGTGGTGATGGCTTCGTCATAAGCGTTGGTGTGCAGACTGTTGCAGTTGTCGTAGATGGCGATCAGCGCCTGCAGCGTGGTGCGGATGTCGTTGAACGCGATCTCCTGCGCATGCAGGCTGCGGCCGCTGGTCTGCACGTGGTACTTGAGCTTCTGGCTGCGTTCGTTGGCGCCGTACTTGTCGCGCATCGCCACCGACCAGATGCGTCGCGCCACGCGGCCGAGCACGCTGTATTCCGGGTCCATGCCGTTGCTGAAGAAGAAGCTCAGGTTGGGGGCGAAGTCGTCGATGTGCATGCCGCGCGCCAGATAGGCCTCCACAAAAGTCAAGCCGTTGCTCAGGGTGAAGGCAAGCTGGCTGATGGGGTTGGCCCCGGCCTCGGCGATGTGATAGCCGCTGATGCTCACCGAGTAGAAATTGCGCACCCGGTGCTGCACAAAATACTGCTGAATATCGCCCATGACCTTGAGCGAAAACTCGGTGGAAAAGATGCAGGTGTTCTGTCCCTGGTCTTCTTTCAGAATGTCGGCCTGCACCGTGCCACGCACGTTTTCCAGCACCCATTCGCGGATTTTCTGAGCCTCGTCGTCGGTCGGCTGACGGTGGTTATCGGCCTCGAATTTGCCCATCTGCTGGTCGATGGCGGTGTTGAGAAACATCGCCAGAATGGTGGGTGCCGGGCCGTTGATGGTCATGCTCACACTGGTGGCGGGGTCGCACAGATCGAAGCCGTCGTACAGCGCCTTCAGGTCGTCGAGCGTGGCGATGCTCACGCCGGAATTGCCCACTTTGCCGTAGATGTCGGGGCGGCGGTCGGGGTCGGCGCCGTAGAGCGTGACCGAGTCGAACGCGGTGGACAGTCGTTTGGCCGGCATGCCTTCGCTCAGCAGCTTGAAGCGCCGGTTGGTGCGGAAGGCATCGCCCTCTCCGGCGAACATGCGGGTGGGATCTTCGTTCTCGCGTTTGAAGGCAAAAGTGCCCGCGGTGAAGGGAAAGCTGCCCGGCACGTTGTCGCGCATCAGCCAGCGCAGCACCTCGCCGTGGTCGGCATAGTGCGGCAGCACCACCTTGCGCAGCGTGGTGCCCGACAGCGTGGTGTGGGTGAGGCGAGTGCGGATTTCGCGGTCGCGAATCTTCACCACATATTCGTCGCCGGCGTAGGCGCGCTGCATGTCGGGCCACATCGCCAGCAGCTTGCGCGCGGCCGGCTGCATGCGGGCTTCGCGCTGTTCGGCCAGATCGGTCACGGCCTGCACCGCAGCGACCTTGGCTGGGTTGGCCGCGTGCAGCATGCGGCCGCTTTCGCGCAATTGCTGCGCCTCGCGCGCCAGGGTCGATTGCGTCTCGACATTGCGGTGATAGCCACGCACCGCGTCGGCGATTTCCGCCAGATAGCGGCTGCGCGCGGTCGGCACGATCGGGGTCTGGTGGGTGCTGTGGCGTGTAGCGACCGGGGGCAGTCGTCCTTCGGCAAGCTTGAGCCCATGCGCTGCCAGCCGGGGTTTGATGGCCTGATACAGCGCCGTCACGCCGTCGTCGTTGAAGCGCGCGGCCATGGTGCCGAACACGGGCAGGTCTTCCGGTTTGGTCGTCCAGGCTTCGCGGTTGCGCTGCAGTTGCTTGGCCACGTCGCGCAGTGCGTCCATTGCGCCCTTGCGGTCGAATTTGTTGATGGCGACAAAGTCGGCGAAGTCGAGCATGTCGATCTTCTCCAACTGGCTGGCCGCGCCGAATTCCGGCGTCATGACGTACAGGCTGGCGTCGGCGTGCGGCACGATGGCCGCATCGCCCTGGCCGATGCCCGAGGTTTCGACGATGATGAGATCGAAGCCCGCCGCCTTGCACGCGGCGATGACTTCGGGCAGGGCGGCGCTGAGTTCCCCGCCCGATTGCCGGGTGGCGAGACTGCGCATGAAAACTTCATTACTGTTGCGCCACGGCCCGATGGCGTTCATGCGGATGCGGTCGCCCAGCAGCGCACCGCCGCTTTTGCGCCGCGAGGGGTCGATGCTGATGACGGCGATGCGCAGCGCGTCGTTCTGATCGAGCCGGGCTCGGCGGATCAGCTCGTCCACCAGGCTGCTCTTGCCCGCGCCGCCCGTGCCCGTCACCCCGAGCACCACGCCGTGCGCCGCCTCGGTCTGCTGGTGAAGGTTGTGCATCAGCGTCGCGTCGGCTGTGCCGTTTTCAATTTGCGTGATCAGGCGTGCGAGCAAGGATGGCGAATTCGGCAGCGCGGCAGTCGCCAGTTTTGCGTCCAGCGCGGGCAGGGGACGGTCGGCGCGTTGGAGCATGTCGCCGATCATGCCTTGCAGACCTAGCCGCTGACCCTCTTCCGGGCTGTAGATCCGGGCCACGCCATACTGTTGCAGGGCCTCGATTTCGTCCGGCACGATCACGCCGCCGCCGCCGCCAAACACCTGAATATGCCCCGCGGCCTGTTCGCGCAACCGGTCGATCATGTAGCGGAAAAATTCCACATGCCCGCCCTGATAGCTGGAAATGGCGATGGCGTGCGCGTCCTCCTGAATCGCCGCGGTGACGATCTCGTCCACCGAACGGTTGTGGCCCAGGTGAATGACTTCGGCCCCCATGCTGATGAGGATGCGCCGCATGATGTTGATGGCTGCATCGTGCCCATCGAACAGCGAGGCGGCCGTTACAAAGCGCAGCCGCTGCTGTGAACGGTAGGCGGCCAGCACCTTGGCCTCGGACAAGTCGGTCATCGCGGTCTCCTTCGACGCAGCGTGCATGGCGCAGCGGCATGATTGATTGACGTTTACGTTAATTAGAACTGTAGCCGATCTGTGACCGCACTGAGGTCATATCTGCTTACGCCGCAGTATCGCCAACTACGACAAAACCCTAAGTCTGCTTTCATCTTTCCCGTCTACCCTTGTAGTCAGTCCAGCCAAACAGAGACAACGGCGTCTTTGGTTCAGGCGGGCGATTGATCAGGAGACAATCATGCGCAGACTCTTTTTTCTCGCGCCGGATGTGCCCAGCGCGCACGCTTTGGTCGACAGCCTGCTGCTGGCCCGTATTCCAGACAAGCACATTCATGTGTTGGCGCGGGAGGGGACGCCGATGGGCGACTTGCCCGAGGCGGGCGTGGCTCAGCGATCCGACCTGATTCCTGCCATCGAGCGGGGTGCGGCGGCGGGTGGCGCCACCGGCCTGGTGGCCGGGTTGGTGGCCGTGGCCCTGCCGGGCATGGCCATCATTCCCGGTGGCGGGCTGGTCATTGCGCTGGCCGCGGCGGGTGCGCTGGTGGGCAGTTGGGCCAGCAGTATGGTTGGGGTGAGCGTGAGCAGCACCCGGCTTGAACGCTTCAAGGAGGCGATCGCATCGGGTCAGGTGCTGATCATGGCCGACGTGGCGCACGAGCAGGTCCAGTCCGTCATGCATCGCATGAAAGAGTGCTGCCCGAACGTGGCCTCGGAGGGGATGGACAACGACATTCCCGCTTTTCCGTAAGCCGCTGGGTTTTCAGTCGCCCAGCAGATCCTTGGCCACGCGGGTGATCTGCGCCACGCCGGGGTGAGTGATGCGCCGCTCGACCGAGATGGCGTAGAACTCCTGGTGCATGTCGGCGCAGTGACCGAGCAGCGTCACGCCAAGTTCGCGCGCGATGTCGGCCTGCAGCACGCTGGGGGCGGCAAACGCGCCCCGGCCCTCGCGGCCGAAGGCGGTCATCAGTGCGCCGTCCTCGAATTCACCAGCGATGTGGGCTGCGATTTTGTTCTGGCCCAGCCATTGATCGATCTGCCCGCGCACCGCCGACGACGTGGCGGGCAGCAGCAGCGGCAGCTCTTCCAGACACTGCGGAAACGGCTGCGTGGCGCGCTCCAGCAGCGAGACGCTGGCATAGAAACTCAAGGTGGTGCGTCCCAGCCGGTGGTTGAAGGCGCGCACATTCAAATGCGCTGGCAGCGGGGCGTCGGCGATCACCAGATCGAGCCGGTGCACCGCCAGATCGGCCAGCAGATCGTCCATTTCGCCTTCTTCGCACACCAGCCGGGGGGACTCGCCGCCTTGCAGGGCGGGTTCGATGAGGCGGTAGGCAATGGCTTTCGGCACGGCATCGGTCACGCCGATACGCAGCGGCGCGGTGGGGCGCGCGGGCTGGTCGTGTTGCAGCGCGGCCTCTAGTTCTGCGCCGAGGGTGAAAATTTCCTCCGCATAGCGCAGCACCAGTTGCCCGGCTTCGGTCAGTTCCAGATTGCGGCCACTCTTGCGCAACAGCCGCTTGTTGAAGTGTTCCTCCAGCAGCTTGATCTGCCCGCTGAGCGTTTGCGGCGTGAGGTGCAGCTGCTTGCCCGCCCGCACGATGCCGCCTGTCTTGGCTGTGACCCAGAAGTAGTGCAAGTGCTTGAAATTCATTTGTGCGATCCCCAATCACTTCGAATAAGTCGAAATGAAAAAGTCAAAAATACGAATTTACGCGAAGTGACAACATCCCTAAAGTTCGTGCTGTCTTGATTCTTTTATGGAGTTCAATATGAACGAGAGCAATGCCTGGGGCAAAAGTGCCGTGGTGTATTCCACCGGCACGGCTGCCGCTCCTGATTCCGCTTCTATGCCCGCGCACCGCGTGCTGCGCAATACCTATGCCTTGCTGGCGCTGACCCTGACATTCAGCGCGGCGGTTGCGGCGGTGAGCGCCGCGCTCCGGCTGCCGCATCCCGGCATCATTCTCACCCTGGTGGGTTACTTCGGCCTGCTGTTCGCCACCTACAAGCTGAGCAACAGTGTGTGGGGTCTGGGCGCGGTGTTTGCGCTGACGGGCTTCATGGGCTACACGCTGGGCCCCATCGTCAATCATTACCTGGCGATTGCCGGCGGTGGCGAGATTGTGAGCATGGCCTTCGGCGGCACGGCGCTGATTTTCTTCGGGCTGTCGGCCTGGGTGCTCACCAGCAAGCGCGATTTCAGCTTCATGGGCGGCTTCCTGTTTGCCGGCATGATCGTGGCGCTGCTGGCCGGATTGGCGGCGGTGTTCTTCCAGATGCCCGCCTTGTCGCTCGCGGTTTCGGCCGCGGTGGTGCTGCTGATGTCGGGCATGATTCTGTTCGAGACCAGCCGCATCGTGAACGGTGGCGAGACTAACTACATCCTGGCCACGGTGAGTCTGTTCGTGAGCATTTTCAACCTGTTCACCAGCTTGCTGCAGTTGCTCGGTTTCATGAATGGCGACGACTGAAGGAGCACGCGATGAACTGCCCGCACTGCGCAGAGACCACGCTGGTGATGGCCGAACGCCACGGCATCGAGATCGATTACTGCCCGAAGTGCCGTGGCGTGTGGCTTGATCGCGGTGAGCTCGACAAAATCATCGAGCGCGCCGCGGCGGCGGAACAGGCGGCGGCCCCGCGAGCTACCTCGCCCCAGCCCGTTGTCTCCCAGTCGGCCCGCCAGCCGGATTTCGAGGACAGCGATTTTCGCCAGCGTTCCTACGATCCGCGCTACGGTCAGCAGCCCTACAAAAAGCGCAAGTCGCTGCTGTCCGATCTGTTTGATTTCGATTGACACACTGCGCTCCAACCGTGTCATTCCTTGGGGGCCGCGGCCCCCTTTTTTACGCCCTTCCTAACGCCTTTTTCGCTCGATCATGGAATTTCTGCACGCTTCGTTTCTGGGTTATGCGCTGTGGCTCTGGCTGGTGTTCGGCGGCGTGGTCGTCACCCTGCTGGCGCTTGACCTCGGGGTGCTGCACCGCGAGGGCGGTGAAATCAGCGTGACGGAGAGCCTGTGGCTGTCGGCGGGCTATATCGCCGTGGCGGTGGCTTTTGGCGGCTGGCTGTGGTGGCAGGTGGGAGCGCAGCAGGGCATGGATTACTTCACCGCCTACGCGGTGGAAAAAAGTCTGTCGCTCGATAACGTGTTCGTGATCTCGCTGGTGTTCACCGCCTTCGCCGTGCCGCGTGCCCTGCAGCACCGCGTGCTGTTCTGGGGCATTCTGGGGGTGATCGTGCTGCGCGCCCTGCTCATCGGCGCGGGCGCCACGCTGGTGCAGGAGTTCCACTGGGTGCTCTACCTGTTCGCCGCTTTCCTGATTTACACCGGCATCAAAATGCTGTGGGCCGCCGACCATGCGCCCGACCCGATGCGCAACCCGGTACTGCGCCTCATCCGCCGCTTGGTGCCGGTGACGGAGCGGTTGCACGGCAAGGCTTTTTGGGTGAAACAGCCTGACGCGCACGGGCGGATGCGACGCATCGCCACCCCGCTGTTCATGGCTTTGGTCACGGTGGAGCTGGCCGACCTGGTGTTTGCGGTGGACAGCGTGCCCGCGGTGTTTGCGGTCACGGCCGATCCGTTCGTGGTCTATACGAGCAATATCTTTGCCATTCTGGGCCTGCGCGCGCTGTACTTCGCGCTGGCGGCCATTCTGCACCGCTTCGCCTATCTGAAATACGCGCTGGCGCTGGTACTGGTGTTCATCGGCGGCAAGATCATCGCGGCCGAGCTGGTCGGCAAGATTCCCTCGGCCGTCAGCCTGAGTGTGACCTTTGGCTTGCTGGCGGCGGGCGTGTTGTTCTCGTTGTGGAAAACACGCGGAGCAGCAAGCGAAGGCAGGCCTGCTGGGCACTGACAGCTGGCAACGCAGTACCGTAGGCGCCGCGCTTGTCTCGCTCGGTAAGTTCAGCGCTTGCGACGACGACTGCGGCGGCGGGCTCGCCCGTTTGCGGGCGGGTTACATGGTGGCCTGCAAGCCACAGCATGCCGTGAAAAAACTCACACAAACGCATTCGGGTATTCCCTGAAGCGTAAATACTGTAAAGAGGCTTGCACATATTCGAATCTGTTCATGTAGATTGGCTCAAACAACTTTTCCCCGGCTCCTCAAAAGGGAGCCCCACGTTTGCAAATGCGTAGTTTTAAGTTGGGTGTGATTGGATTGCCGCCCGCCGAAAGATCGCTGGTTGAAATTTTGTTCCGCCTGCATGGGGTGGATTCTTCTTTTCATTGGGCTTTGGCCAAACAGCCGCCTTTCGACGCCGTCCTGATGGATGCACAGGCGGATGAGACTGAATTTGCTTTCTCTGCCGGTCGTCTCATCCCGGTCATGAAGCTCGGCCCACCAGGAACTTCTGTCGACGGCGCCCTGTCGCGACCTATCCGATCTGATTTGTTTATTCGTTGGCTCCACTCGATAGAGCCAGACCTTCAGGCCGACGATAAAAGCGCAGTTGCTTTCGCCCGCACTGAGCCGCCCGCAGACGTGGTTTTAGACGACGCGTCGGGCCAACCGCAGGGGGCAGCGGCGGCGGGCCTTGGGGTTGATGATGTGCTGAAAGCGTTTACTTCTGGCAGCGTGACCTTCAAGCTCCGAAGGTGGCCGGCACCCGAGTTGCTGATGGGCAATATTGATCGCATCCGCCTCGTGACCATGCTTTCCCGCCGCCACTTTGGTCTAGAGGAGCTTTGCTCGCTCTCGCGCGTGTCCGAGGCGGCGTGCGAGCAGTTTGTGGCGGAACTCTATCAGTCGGACCTGCTTGAGGTGCGCAGTCAAAAATCGCAGCCGACGGCAGCCGAGACGAACCAGACACAGGCGGAGGCTATCGGTCGCCGCACGGCCCATGAAGCGCCCAAAGCCAGGAGCTTCGGCGCGTCATTGATCGCCAGTATCAGAAAACGCTTTGCAATGACGTGACGCCATGAAAGAACACAAGATCATTTTTACCGGGACCATGGGGGCGGGCAAGACCACGGCCATTGCTGCGGTGAGCGAAATCCCGCCCATCGTGACCGATGTGACCAACAACGACAAGAGCGTGGACAAAGCGGTGACGACCGTCGGGTTCGATTACGGGCTTCTCACGCTCGACAACGGCGATCGGATTCGGCTGTACGGCACGCCGGGGCAGGAACGGTTCAGATTTGTCTGGTCGGTGATTGCCAAGGGGGCGTTGGGGCTGATCGTGCTGATCGACAACTCGCGTCCCGATCCTCTGGCGGATCTGGCGGTTTACCTGCAGGGTTTTGCCGCCGAACTGGCGACGCTGCCTTGTGTGATCGGCGTAGGCAGAACCGATACCCACCCTCAGCCCTCTCTGAATCAAGTGGCGGAGGCTGTGGAGCGCGCAGGGCATGTCTTGCCGGTAATCGCTGTGGATGTTCGCCAGCGTGCCGATGTGGTGCTTCTGGTCGATGTGCTGCTGTCGCAGCTGGAAGCGGATCTGGCTGGCATGGCGTAATTCTCGGACTGCAACCATGAATATCAACGAACTCTTCTCCCCAGGCGCCTTGAATCTGGCGCATCGAAAAGCGCAAGAAGCGCTGGACGCCGGTATGGGCATACAAGCCGCGGTTTTGGCGACGGTGGATGGATTTGCGGTGGCGTCGGCCGTGTCTGATGGAGCCGATCCGGCGCGCATTGCGGCGCTTGCCAGCTCGATTGCCAGCATTGGCTCCGTGGCCACTCAGGAAGCGGGTCTGGGGCGTTTGACCAATCTGGTGCTGAACACGGAAAGTGGCTTTGCCGTCGTTAGGCAGTTTGTTCTGGAGGGGCGTGAACTGGTACTCATTCTGGTGGCGGACGGCTCCAGTCTGCTGGCGCAGGTGATGTACCAGGCCAACCAACTTTCCAAGGAATTGGTGGCCGCTTGAAAACCGAATTACTTCATCAGGCGCTACGCGCCATGGCCGAGCAACGCGGCTTTCTCGCGGCCGCCTTGGTAGAACTCGAAGGCGGCATGGTCTGGGCTGCCGAGGGCGATGCGGGTCTGTGTGATGCGGTTGTTTCGACGGCTTCGGACTACTGGCGCTTGTACCGTCGCTCACAAGAGGCGTTTACTGAATTGGGGAGCTTGAGGGTTGCCGTCTTTTTTCACCGCAATGGCCGCATCACGATCAGCGAATGCGGCCCCGGCATGCTGCTGGTGGCAGTCACAGAGCTTCAGCAGGATATCGACTGGGAGCAATGGAAAACCCAGCATGCTCAACTGACCAAGCTGGTCGGATCATTTTGATCCATCGTGTGTCTGGGCACGGGTGTCGTGCAGCGGCCCAGTCACACCAACTCTCTTTCTGTGCGACTGACGAGGAAAACTTGAATGGCTACGATCAAACAAACACTTGATGAAATTCTCACCCTGGATGGCGCCCTGTGCGCCTCCGTGGTGGACAGCACCAGCGGCATGATGCTCGGCTCAGTCGGCTCCGGCATTGATCTGGAAGTGGCTGCCGCAGGCAATACCGAGGTAGTCCGGGCGAAGTACAAAACGATGCGTGCACTCGGATTGAGCGATGTGATCGAAGACATCCTGATCACGTTGGGCAAGCAATACCACATCATTCGGCCGTCCTCGCGTAAAGAAGGCGTGTTTATCTATGTGGTGATGGACAAGGCCCGCTCCAACCTGGCGATGGCTCGCCGCAAGGTGCAGGACGTGGACAAGGAAATGACGTTCTGAGCTTGGCGTACAAGACCTTCTTGGAGGTGACGTAGCCGGGTTTCCGAAGCACTGGAGTCAGCCCATCCCAAATTCCTTCGGCCATCACTCTTAGCGTGACCTTTGGCGTGCTGGCGGCGGGCGTGCTGTTCTCGTTGTGGAAAACACGCGGGGCGGCGCAGGCTTGACGCCTACGTCATCGCCCCGAAAGACTCGCCGAACAGTTGCTGATCGGGCAGGCCAGCCTGACGCGCCGCATCGCGGATGCCCGCGACCAGCCGGTCTGAGCCGCAGACATAGACGTCGGGCTTGCGGGCGGCCTGCGCCAGATTGGCGCTGAAGGCTTCGACGATATTGCGGGCGGGCTCGGGCCACTGTGGCCCCGGGCGAGAGACGCACAGATGCACCTCCAGCCCAGGCAGTTGTTGCTTGAGCGCGTTGATTTCATCGTGCAGGAACAGGCTGCTGTCGTGCCGCACGCCGAAGTAAAGCTGCGCCGGGGTGTCGTCGCCCCAGTCGGCCATGCGGCGCAACATCGAGAGTTCGGGCGCGAGGCCGCTGCCGCCAGCGATGAACCAGCGCGCGCGGCCGGTTTCCTGCAGATTGAACTCGCCGAACGGGCCGCGGACTTCCAGCGTCTGGCCAACTTGCGCCTGCTGGCGCAGATGGTTGGAGAGCAAACCGTCCGGCCGTAGGGTGATGATGAACTGCAGCGCACCGTCCCAGTTGGGAATGCTGGCGATGGAGAAGGGGCGCCACTGATCGGTTCCGGGCACGCGCAGTTCCATGTATTGACCGGGCTCGAACTCGGCGCCTGCGCCCAAGGTGTCGTGCGG
>NZ_JBYCKI010000248.1:0-11095 GCF_057473305.1 Thiomonas sp. TH-17 | reverse complement strand
TTGAGCGGCAGCTCGATCTGCCATTCATCGCGCAGCACTTTTTCGAGGCCGGGAATGTCCCACTGCTCTTCCATGCTCTGCTCGGGCACATAGGCGCGCACCAGATCGGTGAACGCACCCTGGCGCAGCGAGGTGATCTGCTCGCTGACCTCGGTGGAGTCGAGCAGTTCATTGCGCTGCTGATAAATGATCTTGCGCTGCTCGTTGGACACGTCGTCGTATTCGAGCAGTTGCTTGCGGATGTCGAAGTTGCGCGCCTCCACCTTGCGCTGTGCGCTTTCGATCGAGCGCGTCACCATGCCGGCTTCGATGGCTTCGCCCTCGGGCATTTTCAGCCGTTCCATGATGGCCTTGACGCGGTCGCCCGCGAAAATGCGCATCAGCGAGTCGTCGAGCGACAGGTAAAAGCGCGTGGAGCCGGGGTCGCCTTGCCGCCCGGAACGTCCGCGCAACTGGTTGTCCACACGGCGGCTTTCATGCCGCTCGGTGCCGATGATGTGCAGGCCGCCGGCCGAGAGCACCTTGTCATGCAGCGACTCCCATTCGCTCTTGATGGTGTGGACCTTGGCTGCTTTTTCCTCGTCCGAGACGTTGGGATCGGCCTCTATGATCTCGCACTGCTTTTCCACATTGCCGCCGAGCACGATATCGGTGCCCCGACCGGCCATATTGGTAGCGATGGTGATCATGCCGGGCCGACCGGCCTGCGCCACGATCTCGGCTTCACGCGCGTGCTGCTTGGCGTTGAGCACCTGATGCGGCAGCTTTTTCTGATGCAGCAGCATCGAGAGTTTTTCGCTGCTCTCGATGGAGGTGGTGCCCACCAGCACCGGCTGGCCGCGCTCGTGACAGTCGCGGATGTCTTCGGCCACCGCCAGATCGCGCTCGTGCGAAGTCTTGTAAACCTTGTCCTGCGCATCCTTGCGGCGGATGGGCTTGTTGGTCGGAATGACCACGGTTTCGAGCTTGTAGATTTCCTGGAACTCGAAGGCTTCGGTATCGGCAGTACCCGTCATGCCGCCGAGCTTGGCGTACATGCGGAAGTAGTTCTGGAAAGTGATCGAGGCCAGCGTCTGGTTCTCGCTCTGGATGTCCACGCCTTCCTTGGCTTCCACCGCCTGATGCAAACCGTCGGACCAGCGGCGGCCCGCCATGATGCGGCCGGTGAACTCGTCAACGATGATGACCTCGCCGTTCTGCACCACATAGTGCTGATCGCGGTGGTAGAGGTGATTGGCGCGCAGCGCCGCATACACATGGTGCATCAGCGCGATGTTGGCCGCGTCGTACAGCGTGGTGCCCGGCGGAATCAGCCCCATTTCGGTGAGAATGGCTTCGGCCTTCTCATGGCCCGACTCGGTGAGAAACACTTGATGCGCTTTCTCATCGACGGTGAAATCGCCGGGCTTCTCCACACCTTTGCCGGTGATCGGATCTTCCTCGCCGATCTGGCGCTCCAGCCGCGGGACGATGACGTTGATCTTTTTGTACAGATCGGTGTTGTCGTCGGCCTGGCCAGAAATGATCAGCGGCGTGCGCGCCTCGTCAATGAGAATGGAGTCCACCTCGTCGATCAGCGCATAGTTCAGCCCGCGTTGCACCCGCTCGGCCGGCTCATACACCATGTTGTCGCGCAGGTAATCGAAGCCGTACTCGTTATTCGTGCCGTAGGTCACATCGGCGGCGTAGGCCGCCTGTTTCTCCGGCTTGGTCATATTGGGCAGGTTGATGCCCACAGTCAAACCGAGGAAGTTGTAGAGGCGGCTCATCCACTCGGCATCGCGCCGGGCCAGGTAGTCATTCACTGTGACCACATGCACGCCCTTGCCTGAGAGCGCGTTGAGGTAAACCGGCAGCGTGCCCACCAGGGTTTTGCCCTCACCGGTACGCATTTCGCCGATCTTGCCGTAATGCAGCGCCATGCCGCCGATCATCTGCACGTCGAAGTGGCGCATCTTCAGCGCCCGCTTGCCCCCTTCGCGCACCACGGCAAACGCCTCGGGCAGCAGATCGTCGAGACTGCGGCCATTTTCGACTTGCTGGCGAAACTCTGCGGTCTTGGCCTTGAGTTCATCATCGCTGAGTTTTTCGAATTGCGGTTCCAGGGCGTTGATGCGCTCGACCACGCGCCGGTACTGGCGCAGCAAACGTTCGTTGCGGCTGCCGAACAGACTGGTGAGGAATTTGACTGGCATGGGAAGGCGGACTCCAGGCCCGCAGTCTTTGAGTGTGGTTTTGAGGGAAGCCCGCAGCGACAGACGCGCGCCCGACTTTCCGAGAACATTTCATTGTATGCGTGCGTTTTTACCGTCCGCAGGCTGGCACAATGGGGGTGGACTCCAGGATTTCCAGTCTGTTCCCTCTTCCCATGCCCACCCAACGTCCATCCGCCGCCGTGTCGTCGGCGCCTTTCATCCAAAAAGGCGCCGCATCGTTATCGGCCTGGGCACGCGTTTCTCCCCCCATAGCCGCGCTGCGCGACGCCGCCACGCTTTCGCACCAGATGTGGCAATCCGCCCGTCCGCTGCTGCCCCCGGCATTGCTGGACGGCGTGCAGGCGGGGCGCTGGCAGGACGGGGTGTGGAGCCTGACCGCCAGTTCGAGCGCGGTGGCCGCCAAGCTCAGTCAGTTCAAGCCCACGCTGCTGAGGCACTTGCAAGACCGCGGCTTCGCCCTGCGCGACATGCGCATCCGGGTGCAGCCGCGGGGAGAGCGTGGGCCGCAGACGGCGACGACGACGACCAAACCACCCTCTTGCCCGGCTGAGGTCAAGGCAAGGCTGCGTCAACTGCTGGAACAGGCCGACTAGGGCCTGCTAGCGCGGTCAAAAAGCGAAGGTGGGAACGGCGCGAAAACCCGCCGGGGCGCGGGTGGCGTCTTCAAAGCTGACGATTTCAAAGCTGGATTCATCGGCAAAGAGTTCGCGTAGCAGCAGATTGTTGACCATGTGGCCGCTACGGAACGCGCTGTACGCGCCGATCAGCGCCTTGCCCGCCACGTACAGATCGCCGATGGCATCGAGCGTCTTGTGCTTGACGAACTCATCGTCGAAGCGCAGCCCTTCCTGGTTGAGCACGCGGTATTCGTCCATGACGATGGCGTTTTCCATGCTGCCGCCCAGCGCCAGCCCGTTGCTGCGCAGGGTTTCGACATCGCGCATGAACCCGAAGGTGCGGGCGCGGGCGATGTCTTTCACATACGAGTCGCGTCCCAGATCGAACACGGTCGACTGCGCGGTCTGATCGACGGCGGGGTGATCGAAATCGATGTCGAAACTCAGCTTGAAGCCATCGTAGGGCTCCAGTCGCGCCCATTTCTGGTCGCTGCCCTGCCCCAGACGCAATTCGACGGGCTTTCGCACCCGGATGAATCTTTTCGGCGCGTTTTGCAGCGCGATGCCGGCCGATTGCAGCAAATAAACGAACGAAGACGCCGAGCCGTCAAGAATGGGGATCTCTTCGGCGGTGACGTCGATATACAGATTGTCGATACCCAGACCGGAGCAGGCCGACAGCAGATGCTCGACGGTGTGGATCTTCACGTCGTCGCGCCCCAGCGTGGTCGCCATGCGCGTATCCACCACGGCAAACGGACTCAGCGGAATTTCGACCGGCTCGCTCAGATCGGTACGGGTGAAGACGATGCCCGTATCGGGCGGTGCCGGGCGCAGGGTGAGTTCCACCCGCTCACTGCTGTGCAGGCCCACGCCGACAGCGCGGTTGACGGATTGGATGGTGCGTTGCGCCAACATGTCAATAAATTATGAAGACTCTAAATTTGATTGCGAGATGCTATGCATTCTAGGTGCCAAGCCTGAATTCTGCTGAAGACCCTAAAGGAGCACCGAGGCGCTTTCGGCCCACGTTTTTGGCCCGCGTTGTCGGCCCTGACAGGGAGGTGATCTGTCAGGGCGCGGCAACGCCTCGGCTCCTGCGCGGCGGCGACAAACCCATGCGGAGTCGGGTCACTCCGTCGGGGGGACGGGCAGGCCCTGCGGTACGGCCCATGCCGCCACAGTGCATCACCGCGTCCCGTCACCGGGCGCGTTTCGCGGAAAGGTTCAGTCCGCCTGCTTGCGCAGGAAAGCCGGAATTTCCATTTCCTCCATACCGCTTTGCATCAGCGCGTTCACATGCGCCGACGGTGCGCCGCGGCCACTACGCCAGATCGCCGGACTTTGATACGGATCCGCGCCGGTCTGGCCGCCATAGCCCTGCGTGCGCAGCGGCATGTTGTCGGTGCCGGTGCGGATGATGGTGAGTTCCGGCGCGGCCTTTTCGGCCTTGCCGCACAAGCCCGTAGCCAGCACAGTGACGCGCAACGAATCGCCCATGGTCGGGTCGTTGACCGTGCCGAAAATGATGTTGGCTTCCGGCGAGGCATAGGCGCGGATGGCGTTCATCGCCTCGCGCGTTTCGCCCAGGCGCAGCGAGTCGTCGGCAGTGATGTTCACCAGCACGCCCTTGGCGCCCGAGAGATCAACGCCGTCGAGCAGCGGGCAGACCACAGCCTGCTCGGCCGCCAGACGGGCGCGGTCGGGGCCGCTGGCCATTGCGGTGCCCATCATCGCCTTGCCCGGCTCGCCCATCACGCTCTTCACGTCCTCGAAGTCGGCGTTGATCAGGCCCGGCACATTGATGATCTCGGCAATGCCGCCCGTGGCATTCTTCAGCACGTCATTGGCCTTGCCGAAGGCCTCTTTCTGGCTGATGTCGTCGCCATACACCTCCAGCAGCTTTTCGTTGAGCACGACGATGAGCGAATCGACATTGGCCTCCAGCTCGGCCAGTCCCTGCTCGGCGTTAGTCATGCGCTTGGAGCCCTCAAAGTCGAACGGGCGCGTCACCACGGCCACCGTAAGAATGCCCATTTCGCGGGCGATCTTGGCGATCACCGGCGCGGCGCCGGTACCAGTGCCGCCGCCCATGCCGGCCGTGATGAACAGCATGTGCGCGCCTTCGAGCGCATCACGAATCTGGCCGCGCGCCTGATCCGCCGCCTCGCGCCCGACCACCGGCTTGCCGCCAGCGCCCAGACCCGTCTTGCCCAGCTGCAGGAACTGATGCGCGCCCGAGGTCTTGAGCGCCTGCGCATCGGTGTTGGCGCAGATGAACTCCACCCCACGCACGCCCGAGGCGATCATGTGTTCGACCGCGTTGCCGCCGCCACCGCCAACACCGATCACCTTGATGTTGGTTCCCTGGTTGAACGCGCTTTGGGCGTCGTTCTCGATCATTTCAAAAGCCATGTCACACCTCCGTTAAAAACCGGCTGACGCACCCTACGCCCGCCGAACACACTCTGCGCGGCCACACCCGGACCCTCCGGGCGCCGCCCCGCAGAACTCAAAAATTCCCTGCAAACCACTCGCGCAAACGTCCCAGCGAGCCCTTGACCGAACTGCTCTTCTGCGCAATGCGCGCGCCGCGCTGCCGCTGGTGCAAGGCCTCGGCCAACAGCCCCATGACCGTGGCCATGCGCGGATTTCGCACCATGTCGGCCAGCGGGCCGGTGTAGCTGGGCGCGCCCACGCGCACCGGCTTGAGGAAGATGTCTTCCGCCAGTTCGACCATGCCGGGCATCTGCGCCGAACCGCCGCAGAGCACCACGCCGGAAGACAGCACATCCTCGAAGTGCGAATCGCGAATGACCTGCTGCGCCAGAGCGAAGATCTCCTCGGTACGCGGCTCAATCACGCTGGCGAGCACCTGGCGCGACAGCATGCGCGGCCCACGGTCGCCCAGCCCCGGCACCTCCAGCGTCTCTTCGGGATTGGCCAGCACCTGCTTGGCGATGCCATGCTCGATCTTGATGTCCTCGGCATCTCGCGTGGGCGTGCGCAGGGCCATGGCGATGTCGCTGGTGACCAGTTCTCCGGCCACCGGAATGATGGCGGTATGGCGGATGGCGCCTCCGGTATAGATGGCGATGTCGGTCACGCCGGCGCCGATGTCCACCACCGCCACGCCGAGTTCCTTCTCATCCTCGGTGAGCACGGCGTGGCTCGACGCCAGCGGGTGCAGCACCAGTTGCTCGACCTCCAGGCCGCAGCGGCGCACGCACTTGATCACGTTCTCTGCCGCGGTCTGCGCCCCGGTGACGATGTGCACATTCACCTCCAGCCGCACGCCGCTCATACCCACCGGCTCTTTCACTTCCTGGCCGTCGATGATGAACTCCTGCGGCTCGACCAGCAGCAGGCGCTGATCCGCCGGAATGTTCACCGCCTTGGCGGTTTCGATCACCCGGGTGACGTCGGCCTGCGTGACTTCGCGATCCTTGATGGCCACCATGCCGTGCGAGTTCTGCCCGCGGATGTGGCTGCCGGTGATGCCGGTGATCACATGAGTAATCTTGCAATCGGCCATCAACTCGGCCTCTTTCAGCGCCGCCTGGATGGACTGCACCGTCGCCTCGATATCCACCACCACCCCGCGGCGCATGCCCGCGGTCGGCGCCTGGCCCATGCCGACGATCTTGAAGCCCGCCGCCGGGTTGTCTCGATCGGCCAGCATTTCAGCCACCACCACCAGCACTTTGGACGTGCCGATGTCCAGCGCCACCACCAGATCCTTGTAGTCCTTGGCCATGTCAGTCATTCCTCCCCGCGGGTTGCGGCGTCTTGTTCGTTGTCTTGTTCATGCCCGGCAGATCCACACCTTGCAGATGCACGGCGAATCCGTTGGGATAGCGCAGATCGACGCTGTCGATGGCACGCCCATAGCGGGTTTCGAGCTGCGGCATCAGGGTCATGAACTGTTTGAGGCGGGTCTGCGTCGCCACGCTGTCGGGCGCACTGCCCAGGTCGATGCGCAGGCCAGAGCGGGTCTGCACGCTCCAGTTGCCGCCGCTACCTTGCGCCAGCGTGGCGACGGTCTGATGAAATTCCTGCATCAAGGGCTGCAAGGTCTGGCTCATCTGCAAGACCTGCGCGCTGGTTCCCGCCGGGCCGCTGAACTGCGGCAAGCCCAGCCCCTGGACTTCGCCGAGGTTGGCGGTGAACGCCTGCCCCTGCGTGTTGACCAGTTGCGGCGCGCTGCCCGGCTCGCGCCAGATGGCCACCGGCTGCTGCGCCTGCAGCGTGACCGCCAGTTGCATCGGCCACAGCCGCTGCACCACAGCGGTACGCACCCACGGCAGGCTCTCGAACACCCGCTGCGCCTGCGCAAGATTGATGGTGAGGAAATTGCCCTGCAACTGCGGCAAGGCCTCGGCCCGTACCGTCACCGGGCTGATGCGCTGCAGGTCGCCCTGAAGCCGCACTGCGCGGATGTCCCACCAGTTGCGCTGCATCAGCCAGTGCCCGGCCACGAACAGGCAGCCGAGCGCCACCAGCCAGAACAGGGCACGCGAGGTGCCTTGCATCAGGCGGATGTCGAGCGGGAGTTCGCGCGGGGCGTAGTGGCTCATCGGTCGCCCTTCTCGCCACCGGCCGGGGGCAGCGCAGGCGAAGCCGATGCGTGGAGGTCAACCCCCTTATGCGGTTGATCGAGCGCCGCCATGCTGAGAATGAGCAGGCACAGATCGGCATATTCCAGCCCGGCCACGCGCGCGGACATGGGCACCAGCGAATGCGAGGTCATGCCGGGCGAGGTGTTGATCTCCAGCAGGAAGGGCTGGCGGTCGGTCGCGCGAATCATGACGTCGGCCCGCGCCCAGCCGCGGCAGCCCAGCGTGCGATAGCTGCGCAAGACCAGATCCTGAATGCGCGCTTCTTCCTCGGCAGGCAATTCGCTTGGGCAGATGTAGCGGGTGTCGTCGCTGAAATACTTGTGTTCGTAGTCGTAGTTGCCGTCCGGGGCGACGATGCGGATGAGCGGCAGCGCCCGCGCCTGATCGCCCGCGCCGATCACCGCGCAGGTCACTTCGTCGCCCTCGACGAACTGCTCCACGAGCACCCGGCTGTCGAAGCGTGCGGCTTCGAGATAGGCGGCTTGCACTTCGGCCTCGCTGTCGGCGCGCTTGAGACCCAGCGTGGAGCCTTCATGCGTGGCCTTGAAAATCAGCGGAAAGCCCAGATCGGCCGCAGCCGCGCGGGCCTCGATGAGCGTGCCCACCTCGCGCCACTTGGGTGTGGACAGGTTCTCGAAATGCCACAGCCGCTTGGTCATGGCCTTGTCGATCGCCAGGGCCGAGGCCAGCACGCCCGGCCCGGTGTAGGGAATGCCGAGCAGTTCCAGCGCGCCCTGCACCGTGCCGTCTTCTCCCCAGCGGCCATGCAGATTGATGAACGCGCGCTGCGCACCAAACGACTTGAGCGCCGCCAGATCGTCCACCGACGGATCGAAGGCAAAGGCATCGACCCCGCGTGATTGCAGCGCCGCCAGCACGCCCTTGCCCGACATCAGCGACACCTCGCGCTCGGCGGAAAGCCCGCCCATGAGCACCGCGACGCGGCCCAGGCCACGCGGATTGATCTGGGGCCATGTGGTGGTCATCCATGCGGTCATTTCGCGTCTCCCTCTATGCCGCCCGCCAGCGCCACCACTTGAGCGGCCACGGCGCCGATGGAACCCGCGCCCATGCAGATCAGCACGTCACCCTCGCGCGCCATCTCCAGTATGGCTTGCGGCATGTCGGCCACAGCTTCGACGAACACCGGCTCGGTCTTGCCGGCCACGCGTACCGCACGCGCCAGGCTGCGGCCGTCGGCCGCGACCAGCGGGGCTTCACCAGCGGCGTACACCTCGGCCAGCAGCACCGCGTCGGCCTCGCCGAGCACTTTCACAAAGTCTTCAAACAGATCGCGGGTGCGGGTGTAACGATGTGGTTGGAAGGCAAGCACCAGCCGCCGTCCCGGAAAGGCGCCACGGGCCGCCGCCAGCGTGGCCGCCATTTCAACCGGATGGTGGCCGTAATCGTCGATCAGTGTGAAGCGCCCGCCGTGGTGAGCCGCCACTTCGCCATAGCGCTGGAAGCGCCGACCCACACCGGTGAACCCGGCCAGCGCCCGCTGGATGGCGGCATCGTCCACGTTCAGTTCGGTGGCGATGGCGATGGCCGCCAGCGCGTTCTGCACGTTGTGCCGCCCCGGCAGGTTGAGCGTGACGGCCAGCGGCGGCAGCTGTACGCCATTGCGACGCAGCACGGTGAAGTGCATCTGCGCGCCCTCGGCCCGCACGTCGATGGCGCGCACCTGTGCATCCTCGGCGAAGCCATAGCTGGTGATGGGCTTGGAGATGAACGGCATGATGCCGCGCACCGCCGCGTCATCCACGCACAGCACCGCGGCGCCGTAGAACGGCAGCCGGGCGATGAAATCGACAAAGGCATGGCGCAGCCGGGCCGGGTCGTGGCCGTAGGTGTCCATGTGGTCGGCGTCGATATTGGTGACCACAGCCATCACCGGCAGCAGGTTGAGGAAGGAGGCGTCGGATTCGTCGGCCTCGACCACGATGTATTCGCCCTGCCCGAGCTGGGCATTGACCCCGGCGCTGTTGAGCCGCCCGCCGATCACGAAGGTCGGATCGAGCCCGCCCTCGGCCAGCACGCTGGCGACCAGGCTGGTGGTGGTGGTCTTGCCATGCGTACCTGCAATCGCAATGCCGCGCTTCAGGCGCATCAGCTCGGCCAGCATGACCGCGCGTGGCACCACCGGAATATGTCGTGCGCGTGCCGCGAGAACCTCGGGGTTGTCGGCGCGCACCGCGGTGGAAATCACCACGGCATCGGCATCCTGCA
The DNA here is from genome assembly GCF_057473305.1 of Thiomonas sp. TH-17. Taxonomy (NCBI): domain Bacteria; kingdom Pseudomonadati; phylum Pseudomonadota; class Betaproteobacteria; order Burkholderiales; genus Thiomonas; species Thiomonas sp. TH-17. The sequence continues at coordinate 1,414 of NZ_JBYCKI010000248.1, read as the reverse complement.
CGTGAGCGGCGTCGTGCCCGATGGCCACGCGCAGGCCCAGCTCGCGCAGCCGCCGCACCGTGGCGCTCTCGCTCAGATCCGAGCCGCTGATGGCATAGCCCAGGTTGTGCAGCACTTCGGCAATGCCGCTCATGCCGGCGCCACCGATGCCGACGAAATGAATGTTGCGAATGGCGTGTTTCATCGCCCCTGCCCTTGCCTTCCTGTTCCTTGCCTCGTTTCGCGTCCCGGCAGCAGGGCGTTGCAGCCCTCCACGACAGCCTGCACCGCATCGGGCCGCGCCAGGCCGCGCGCGGTCTGCGCCAGTTGCAGCAGGCGCGTGCGGTCCAGGCTTTGCAGCAGTTCGGCCAGCCCTTGCGCGCTCAGGTCGCGTTGTTGAATCAGCAGCGCCGCATCGCGGCCTGCGAGAAATTGCGCGTTCACCGTCTGGTGATCGTCGACCGCGTGGGGAAACGGCACGAACAGCGCCGCCACACCGGCGCAGGCCACTTCGGTCACGGTCGAGGCGCCGGCGCGGCAGATCACCAGATCGGCCTGCGCATAAGCCGCGGCCATGTCGTCGATGAAGGCCATGCAGTCGGCTTGTACACCGGCGTCGGCATAAGCCTGTTGCAGGGCCGGCAGATGCTTGGCCCCGCTCTGATGACGCACCTGCGGGCGTTCGCCCGCGGGCAAAAGCGCCAACGCCTGCGGTACCAGCGAGTTGAGCGCCTGCGCGCCCAGGCTGCCGCCGACCACGAGCACCTGCAGCGGCCCGCTGCGACCGGCGTAGCGCTGCTCGGGCGATGGCAAGGCGCAGATCTCCGCACGCACCGGATTGCCCACCCACTGCGCACCCGGCAGCACCTCGGGAAACGCGGTGTAGCTGCGGTCGGCCAGGCGCGCGAGCACCTTGTTGGCCAGACCGGCGACGGCGTTCTGCTCATGCACCACCAGCTTGGCCCCAGCCCACACGCTCATCAAGCCACCGGGAAAGGCGATATAGCCGCCCATGCTCACCACCACATCGGCGCCAACGCGCCGCAAGCCGCGCAAAGCCTGCCAGAAGGCGCGCAGCAGGTTGAGCGGCAGCAACAATTTGGTCAGCAAACCTTTGCCGCGCAGGCCACCGAAGCGAACCCAAAGCATGTCGAAGCCGTGGCGCGGCACGAGCTGCGCCTCCATGCCCGTGGGCGCGCCCATCCAGTGCACCGTCCAACCCGCCGCGCGCAAGCCCTCACCCACGGCAATGCCGGGGAAGATGTGGCCGCCGGTGCCGCCCGCCATCACCACCGCCACCGGGGCGCCCAAAGCTGCAGTAAACAAGGCGCCGGGCCGCCCCAAGCCTTGTTCCGCCCCCTGGGGGGGGAGCGCCGCATCGCGGCGATCTCGGGGGGGGCGTTCCGCCCACAAGGCGCCGGGCCGCCCCAAGCCT
>NZ_JBYCKI010000247.1:0-8236 GCF_057473305.1 Thiomonas sp. TH-17 | reverse complement strand
GAGATCACCGTTGGCGCTGCGTCTGGCCTGTTCGGTCTTGCCCGCCGTGCCCGAGGGCGCCTGCGCCATCACCGGTTGCAGCATGAGCAACGGAACGAGCAGCAAAACCACCACGCGGCCGATCCTGCGGCTGATCCCGCTGCGGGCATGAGAATTAGGGTTCAAATCGGGATGCATCGCGGCGTTCCTTGATTCTTGTCGTGTTCTGTGGCTGTCGGCGAGCGGGCGTCTTCAGATTCAGATGGAGATTCGCACATGGTCACCCTCGCGACGTCCGAGGAGCGACAGCAGATTGGCCATCGCCGCTTCGTTGCCGGGCGCCGCCCGGCCGGTGCCGAGAAACTGCAGGGCCTGACCGTTCCAGACCCCTTTGCCCTGCAACAGCAGGGGCCCTTTGTCGCTGCGCAACTCGACTTGCGCATCGGCGCCCTGCCCGGTGATGCTCAGGGTATAGCTGCCGATGGGCGCCACCACACTCAGGCGGGATGCCACATCCGGCAGATCGATCTGTACCTGCCCCCCGATCCGCATCCGCCCGGCCACGGATTCTAGGAGCAGGCCACGCAAGGTGAACTGCCCTTGTCCCCGTAGCGCAACGGTATTCCAGGGCGTGCCCAGCCCGTCGAGCACCGACAACGGCAGGGCGCCCTGCCAGGGGGCATCCGGCGCGCCACCCGCCGGGCGCAGCGCCACGGTGGTCTGCGACCAGCCGAGCTGGGTGCTGATCTGCAGCGGCTGTGGCGAGACGTTGGGCCAGTCGATCTGCGCCAGCAGCTGCCCGCGCCAGAGATTGCCCAGACTGATGGTCCAGTGCAAGGTGCCGGGCAGCACGGTGGCGCCGCGGCTGCCCGCCCCGCCTTCGAGCACCAGCAGTGCCGAGCCGTCGCGCCAGGTGCCTTGCGCCTGGGCGAGCAAGACATGCTGACCGCTGGCCTTCCACACCGCCGCGCTCAGCCAGCTGGCCGGGGCCTGCCACAACAGCGCCCACAGCACACCCAGCAAAGCCGCCAGCCACAACCAGCGGCGGCTGAAGGCGCGTTGGCGTTTGACCGTTTTGCGGGATGACGAACGCCCGGACGAACGCCCGCGTGACGAAGACCCGGACGAGCGTTTGCCGGAAGACGCCGCAGCGCGCGCCGGGTCGGGAGATTTGGGTGCGCTGGCCATTCATCCGCCACCCGATCCTTGCCGCGACAGATGCACCGTGCCGCTGAGCGCACCGTCCTGCCCGCGCTTGAGATCGGCGCCGTCCACCTGTGCCGACCAGTCGCGTCGCGCCGTTTGCGCGAGTGCCGCCAGAGTGGCCGGTCGCAATGCCGAAAGTTCCAGCGTCACCTCGCCTGGCAGCACCTGCGCCTGAACCTTGGCGCCCGGATCGACACGCTTGAACCAGGCCACGATGGCCGCCTGCAGATCACCGCTGAATGCCGGGGCGGAAGGCGCACTGCGCAGGGCGGCGATCTGCTGACCGTCCTGCTGCAGGGTTTGCAATTGCTGCTGCAGGCTGACGATGCGCTGCGGCGCGGTTTGCAGGGTGTGCCAAGCGGGTTTGATCGCCAGCAGCCACAGCAGCGCAACCAACACCAGCACCGCGGCAGAGCCGATCAGCACGCGCTCGCGCGGCGACATGGCGGCCCAGCGCTGGCGCCCGAGCGCCACCGTCTGCGGCAGGCCCCTGTACCAGAGCCCCGACAACGTCGCCATGCGGCTGCCTTGCGTCGCGCTCATTGGACGACCCTCCGCGCTACGCGCGACTCCCCGAGGGAGTTGAGCGCCCCTTCGGAGCGGCCGTGCGTCGCTCTCATTGCGCAGCTCCCGTCACACTCAGCACATCGCCCTGCGCCACGCAGGACAGGCCGGCCGGAGTGCACCTCGCTGCCGCCTGCGCGGCCGCGTCACCCGGCAAACTGAGCTGCAACTGGCCTGGGCTGAATTTCAACACCGTGGGCACGATGCCCGGAGGCACCACCACGCTGGCGCGCCCCATGAGCACGTCGAGATCGCCATCTCCGGGACGACCGGTGCGCAAACGCGCGTCGTTGAGTGCGCGCTGCACCTGCAGCCGCGCATCGAGAATGGCGGGCACACCGGGCAGCGCCTCGGCTGCCGTGGTGTCGAGCTTTTGTCGCAACTGACTTTCCTGCCGAGAGAGTTTGAACGCGGCGGCGTTCATGCCCACCAACTGCACCACCGCCAGCAGCCCCAGCAGAGCGCCGACGCGTCGCCAGGCGGGTGTGGTGAGTTGCTCCATCACCCCGGCCCAACCTCGCGACAGCGCATGTTTGGGCGCCAAGTCGAACTGCCGCAGATTCCACGGAGACTGCGCCGCACGCGCCATCCAGCCGGCGTCGTTGAGCGTGGCCGGTGTGAGTTCGGGCGGCAGATCGAGCCAGCTGAGTTGGGGCTGCGCCTGATCCTGCACCCAGAGATGTTCGGGCGTGACGGGCAGCGGCAGCGCCTGCGGCGCCGCGGCGTCGGCCGCGAGGATGAGCGGCAACCAGGCCGCCTCGCCCTGCAGGTCACGCCACAGCAGGCGCGGGCCTTGCTCGGAGGTTTGCAGCAGCGCGTCACCCGGCGCCAGCAAGGCGGCTTCGGGAACGATTTTCTCCGGCTCCTGCCCGGCCTGGGTGAGGTCGGCAATGGCCTGCTGCAGCGCGGCCATTTGCACCGCGCAGGCCAGCGCCACGCTGCCGTCTTCGGCGAGCGGCCCGACACTCAGATGCAGTTGCCCCGCGTCCTGCAGCAGACGGTCTTCGAGCGCCCCGTTGAGTGCGGCCTGCAGCCGAGAGGGCGGCATGGCGGGCAGCGGCGCCGCCATGACCGAGGCATCGAGCGCATCGACCACGGCCACCACCCGGGCGCCACGCGGCAGCAGCGCAACTTGCTCACGGCCGGCCGACTGCAGTTTGCCGTTGGCGCTCAGCAGCACGTACTCCAGCTCCGGCAGCGGGTGCGCGGTAGCCAGGGGCGGCAGACGGAGAACCAAGGTTTGCATGATGGCTGCGATTGTAGAGAGGCTTTGTTGCAGTAAAGGTACAGGAAATACGCGATGTTGCAATGGATTCTTCAATCGCGTTTTGCGTGAGAAATCAGTTTGCGCCCTGTTCGGCCTCTCAAGGAAACGCAGGGCCGCCCCAAGTTTTCTTGACCCCCACGGGGGGCGGGCTGGTCGTAGCCTAGTCTTGGGGGCGCTCAGACGCGGCCGCCAACCAGGGGGGCACGCGCTGGATGCGCACCACCTGCGAGAACACCCCGGCCCGCTGAATCAGCGCGCGCTCGGCGTATTCGAGCTTGTCGATGCGCACACGGGCAATGGCGTCGAAGTAGCCGGTGGCCACGCTCACCAGTTGCGGATTGACGGTTGCGCCCTGCGGCAGCAGGGTTGAAATATCGCCCAGATTGCGGAAGTACGCGCGCTTGCGCGCCTCGACCAAGGCCTGCGCCGTATCGGCACTCACCCCGAGCACGGCGGCCAGCACCACCGGGCTGGCGGTGTTGGCGTTGACCGGCGTGGCCTGAGGCAGCACGGTGACGGCAGAGGCGAGCTTGGGCAGGGCCTGAGCCACGGTCGGCCCCAGCCGCGCCAAATCCTGCAATTGCTGCAGCGGCAGTGGCGAATTTGCAACATTTGTCTGCGCCGCAGCGCCGATGGGGTTGCTCGCCGCCACGCCGTTGGCGATGGCGGCCGCCACATTGGAGGGCAGTTGCAGCGCGGCACACAGGCGCTGGAAGGCCAGCAGCGCCTGCGGATCGATCGTCCCGGCCGGAGCCAGGTCGCGCAGATTGAAACGGCTTTGCGCATCGACGATGCGCCCTTCGAGCCAGGCGTCGGGCAGACCCGCACTGTCTTGCCCGCGCGCGGCGAGAAAGGTCGACAGCCGCGCCTCGGCCAGCGGCACCGACCAGGGCTCGCCGAGGTAATCGGCCGTCGAGGTCATGGCGTCTTCGCGCAGAATCAGCCGCGCCCAGTCGATCGAGCCGCGCAGAATCCATCGCGCCTGCGTCTGTTCGCGCGCGGTCTGCTCGCGGGCGATGGCGCTCCACTGGCTCCAGAACATGCCCGACACCATCACCGCGGCCAGCGCGGCGATCAGCATGGCGGTGATCAGCGCCGCGCCGCTTTGATGCTCCGGTAAGAGTCTCATTCGCGGTCATCCAGCAAAAAGTCGCGCTGCAAATCGCCCGTCAGCGCCTTGTCGGCAAACTGCAGCCGCACGCGCACGGCCGCCGGGGTCGTCGCGCTGGCGGCAAGCGTGTTGGCGGCGGCCGCCGCGGCGCTGGCCGATGCGGCCGGCGTGTTGCTGCTGGCGTTTGCCGCGTTGGCCGCCGTACCGGCATTGACCCAGGCGCCCGATTGCTGCAGCAGTCCGATACCGGCGTAGCGATAGAACTGGATCTGCATGCTCACCACGCCGGGCAGAATGGTCAGCAAGGGCACGGTGGAGTTTTGCAAGGCCGACTGCAAGACGGCGCGGCTATCGGTGGGTCTGCTTGCGCTGCGCTTGAGCGCGCCGTCCTGCACCGTCCAGCGCACCACCTGCAGCTCGCCGGCATTCGGCGGCAGGCCGACGCCCGCATCGACATCGGCCCGCACATCGCCGCCCAGCGGTTGCGCGGGACGGCGCACGATGAACAGCCCGCCGCCGAGCACGCTCACCGCAGGCAGTCCGGGCCCCTGCGACACCGCATGGCGCAGGTCGTCGCCGAACTGCTGCATGCCGTCGGCCAGACGCGAACTGGTGGTGAACGCGCGGCTGGCGTCGTCGCGGCTGCGCGCCACCGCGTCCAGCCCGCGCCAGCCCAGCACCGCCACCACCGCGAGAATGGTGACCGCGACCAGCAGCTCGATCAGGGTGAAACCCCGCTGTACCGAAACAGGTGCCCGGCTCACTTAAAGATTCCCGATGATGGTGACCACCTGCCACGCGCTCCAGCCGCTGGCATCGAGCACGTTGACCTGCACACGGCGGAAGTTGGGGTTGGGCGTGGGCATCACGTCCACCGCCACGGTGAACGGCACGTTCGCCTGCGTGCAGGCGCTGGTGCTCTGTCCGACCGCGAGAAAGGTCTTGCTCAGACGTTGATCGACCAGAAAATTCTGCGCGCACTGCTCGGCCAGAACAGTCATGCGATAGCGCTGCGCGTTGTCGGCCACCCCGCCTGCGGCGCGCATGGCCGCCAGCAGCGCAATGGCCACCACCGCCAAAGCCACCAACACTTCGAGCAGGGTGAATCCGCGGGAGCTTGCCCCCACGCTTGCCGCTGACGCGGCGGCGCTGCCCCCCGAGGGGGCTGGCCCAGCCTTGGGGCGGCCCGGCGGCTGGGCCGACCTATTCAATGGGGGCGCTGGAACGCGAAGGGGTCCGCACATCATGACCGGCTGCGACTGACCACAAAAGGCGCGAAGCCGTCGGTTTCGATGCTGTCGCGCTCTGCGCCATCAGACAGCACGAGGCGGATCGGGCCGCCCACCGGCTCGGAGCCGAACAACAACCAGCTCGGCGGCGTACCCAGGCTGCGCACCCCGCCTTCGCTCAGACTCACCGACACCGTACCCGCCGAGTAGGCTGCCTCGCGCGGCTCGCCGCCCAGCGCAGCGCGCCAATCCTGCGGGGGAATTTCGCGCCCGCCGCCCACCCAGGGCCAGAGCCTCGGGCGCAGCAGGTCAGAGTCCACCGGCTCCCAACCCTGCGGCCCGATCTGCACGAAGGCGTAGCCCGTCGGCCCGCTGGCCCAGGCCAGGGGCACGCCGGTTTCGGCGGCGTGTTGACGCGCGGCGTCGAACAGGGCCGAAAGACGCTGCGCTTCGCGCTGCATCTGCGCATTTTCGGACGGCGGCAAGGCAAAAGCCGCCAACGCAGTGACCATGCCCACGATGATCAGCGCCACCAGCATTTCGAGCAAGGTAAACCCAAGCTCGCCTCGGCGCTGCTGCTGCCGCGCCAAAAGCTGACGAGCGGATTTACTGCCAGCTGCCAATGTCGGCATTTGCCCCTTCTCCGCCGGGTTTGCCGTCGGCGCCATAGCTGAACACATCCACCGGACCTTTCACGCCCGGGTTGAGATATTGATACGCATGGCCCCACGGATCGGTCGGCAGCTTTTCGAGGTAAGGCTTCCAGTTGTTGGGAATGGGCGGCGTGGAGGGTTTGACCACCAGCGCCTGCAAGCCCTGCTGTTGCGAGGGGTAGACGCCGTTGTCGAGCTTGTACAGCTTGAGCGCCTGCATGATGGTGGCGATATCCGTCTTGGCGGCCGTTTGCCGCGCCTCGTCGGTGCGGCCCATGATGTTGGGCACGATGAGCGCCGCCAGCACGCCCATGATGACCAGCACCACCATGAGCTCGATCAGCGTGAAACCGCGCGTCTTGCGACGGGCTGCGGGCGCGCGCAGCACCTCGGATGAAACCCCCTTCAAACCATCATTCATCGACTTCCACCTTTTGAAAAGCGCCGGGCGCGACCTCGGTTTTCTCCGACCTGCTGATGACTCATTGCAACAAGACGGTGCGAAGACACGTTCTGCCCTGATAATAAGTGCCTTATGTTGCGCAGCTCACCCTCATTCCATGCACCCAGTGGCGTTTCTACCCGCGGCAGCCGCCGGGCCGCGCTTTTGCTGGGCGTCGTTCTCGCCTTCGCCTGCGCGGCGCTGGCCGTGACCTGGGTGTTGCGACTCGTCGCCTCGCCGCAAACGGTTCCTGCTGATGCCCAACTCATCGGCGCGCTGTCGCCCGAGCAGGCCGCGCAGCAGGCCGCGCGCCTGTATGGCGCCGTACCGACGGGCGCGGCCAGCGCCCCTTCCGCGCCCAGCCGATTCCGGCTGTACGGGGTGATTGCCGGGGGCGATACCGGCTCGGCGCTGATTGGCATCGACGGCAAACCGCCCCGCGCCATCAGCGTGGGCGACGCCATCGCACCGGGTGTGATTCTGCGCGCCACCGGCTACAAAATGGTCTGGCTGGAGCGAGACGATGTGCGTCAGGAACTCAAAATGGATCCGCAGGGTGCTCAGGTCGGAGCCATCGGCTTCCCCGGCGCCGCACCCCGTCTGCCGCAATTCACCCCGCCTGCGCTGGCGCCGCCCGGCATTGCACCGGCCAACATCGCGCCGCCGCCGGTTGACAACGAGAGATAAGGCCGCGGCGGCATGGCCGCCGCCCGGACAGGCGGTGCGTTTTTATAATGCCGACATTGTTCTGCGCCTGTTTGCCCCCATTTGGGACTTGTACCCTGGACTTGAAACGCCGATTTCCAGGCGCCCCGATTTTGACGAGGTTTCCATCATGCCGATCTACGCCTACAAATGTGATGCCTGCGGCCACACCCTGGACGCGCTGCAAAAAATGTCCGATGCACCGCTGACCGACTGCCCGCATTGCGGCAAGCCTGCGCTGCACAAACAAGTCACCGCGGCGGGTTTCCAGCTCAAGGGCTCGGGCTGGTACGCCACCGACTTCAAGGGCGGTGGCGCGGCGGCGGCAACATCGACAGCGGCTGCAGCGTCTTCCTCCGACAGTGCCGCCCCACCGGCCTGCGGCGCCTCGTGTGCCTGCCATTAAATTCATTCTCTCCAGGGCTCTGATCCACCCGCCCTGCTTCTTCTCTGAACCCCAAGCCTTCCGCGCCCCGGAAGGCTGTTTCATTCCATGAGCCTGAAAAGTATTTTCATCGCCGGCATGCTGGTCTGGCTGCCGCTGACCATCACCATCTGGGTGCTGTGGCAGTTGCTGGCCGTGTTCGACGGCATCTTTCGGGCCATGGTCAGTGCGCTGAGCACGGTGGCGCCCGGCCTGGCCCCGGCGCTGGACAAGCTGGTGAACATTCCCGGCGTGGGTGTGGTGTTGGTGCTGGCGGCCATTTTTCTCACCGGCCTGGCCGTGGCCAATATGGTGGGGCAGTGGTGGCTGGCCCGCTGGGATGGCCTGATGGCGCGCATTCCGCTGGTCAAGACCATTTACAGCAGCGTCAAACAAGTGTCTGACACGCTGTTTTCGAGCAGCGGCAATGCCTTCCGCAAAGCCTTGCTGGTGCAGTATCCGCATCAGGGCTCGTGGACCATCGCGTTCATGACGGGCACACCCGGCGGCGAGGTGGCCGGGCATCTTCAGGGCGATCATGTCAGTGTTTATGTGCCGACCACGCCCAACCCGACCTCCGGCTTTTTTCTGATGTTTCCGCGCAGCGAAGTGATCGAGCTGCAGATGAGCGTGGACACTGCGCTCAAATACATCAT
>NZ_JBYCKI010000246.1:0-3340 GCF_057473305.1 Thiomonas sp. TH-17 | reverse complement strand
GGGAAGTCACCGCGCAGAAGCTGATGCAAAAGTTCGGTGACGCCTTCCTCGCGTCGATGCTCGGGGACAACATCCACGAGTTCATCAACCTGATGGATGGCAACGGCGAGCTGGTCTTCTCGGACCGGCAAGCCCACCGCATGGAGCGCGCGATGGCCAACATGGAGTTCGGCTTCGGCGAGGGCGGCTACCAGCCGTCCGAGTTCATCAAGCGCTACCTGCCCCAGGGCACGTTCGACCTGCTCATCGCCGACGAGGCGCACGAGTACAAGAACGGCGGTTCCGCTCAGGGCCAGGCCATGGGCGTGCTGGCGGCCAAGTCGCGCAAGACCTTGCTGCTCACCGGAACGCTGATGGGCGGCTACGGCGACGACCTGTTCCACCTGCTGTTCCGAGCCCTGCCGGGGCGGATGATCGAAGACGGCTACCGTCCGACCAAGAGCGGCAGCATGACGTCGGCCGCGATGGCGTTCATGCGCGATCACGGCGTGCTCAAGGACATCTATTCCGAGAGCACGGGCACGGCGCACAAGACGGCCAAGGGCACCAAGGTATCGGTGCGCACGGTCAAGGCGCCGGGTTTCGGTCCCAAGGGCGTACTGCGGTGCGTACTGCCGTTCACGGTATTCCTCAAGTTGAAGGACATCGGCGGCAATGTGTTGCCGCCTTACGACGAGGAGTTCCGCGAAGTCGCGATGGACACGGCGCAGGCCGCGGCCTACCGCGATCTGGCGGGTCGCCTGACCCAGGAGCTGAAGCAGGCCCTGGCGAAGCGCGACACGACGCTGCTCGGCGTGGTCCTCAACGTGCTGCTGGCCTGGCCGGACTGCTGCTTCCGGTCGGAAACCGTGGTGCATCCGCGCACGCGCAACACCTTGGCGTTCGTGCCGGCTCAGTTCAACGAGTTGGAGGTGATGCCCAAGGAACGCGAGCTGATCGAGATCTGCAAGCAGGAGAAGGCAGAAGGTCGCAAGACCCTGGTCTATTCGGTCTACACCGGCACGCGCGACACCACGTCGCGTTTGAAGGTGCTGCTGGAGCAGGAAGGCTTCAAGGTGGCGGTACTGCGCGCGAGCGTGGATGCCTCCCGCCGCGAGGACTGGATCGCCGAGCAGTTGGACCGTGGCATCGACGTGCTCATCACCAATCCCGAGTTGGTGAAAACCGGCCTGGACCTGCTGGAGTTCCCGACCATCGTGTTCCTCCAGTCGGGCTACAACGTGTATTCGTTGCAGCAGGCCGCGCGGCGCTCATGGCGCATCGGCCAGAAGCAGCCGGTGCGCGTGATCTACCTCGGCTACGCCAACTCCTCGCAGATGACCTGCCTGGGGTTGATGGCCCGGAAGATCATGGTGTCGCAAAGCACGTCGGGCGACGTGCCGGAGTCCGGGCTCGATGTCCTGAATCAGGACGGCGACTCGGTGGAGGTGGCACTGGCACGGCAGCTTGTCACGGTCTGATCCATGTGCTCATGCCGGCGGCCCCTCGGGGTCGCCGGCTTCTTTCCACGGCCCTTCGGGGCTGCCTTCTGTTAGGTTATCTTCGATCTCTTTATGAGGCGGGTAATGAACAAGAACGGTAAGCAGAGGGCATTGGTCGTGATGGGGGCCGGAGCCTCGGTGGAGCTGGGCATCCCCGCTACGATTGGATTCGGGAATCTTATCGATGACGCCATCAAGGCCGACAAATACTGTGCCCATGTGGGAGGAACGGAGGTCTATTTCGACATTCGAGACAAGTTGCGCACCTACTATGCCAGCGAGGCCGAAGCCCACTTTGAGCGCATCTATCACGTCATGCACGAACTCAGCCAGTTGCGCGCAAAGCAAGGCGCGGTTCCCAAGTTCCTACCCGTGATGTATCCGTTCCTGGGCACCGCTGTGACGCACCCTGAGCAAGCACTCAAGGCCGCCTGCAGCGCGATGCTTGATTTCATCTATGCGAAGGTCTCGGAAGTCTGCGACAACCCAGCCCTACCATTGAATCCCTTGTCTGCGTTCTTCGAGGTGCTGGAGCAGCAGTACGTCCCTCGCGTGTACACGACCAACTACGATGATTTCGTCGCCCAGGCGACCCAAGGGCGCTACTTCACCGGCTTTACGCAGCGACATGGCGATCACTCGGACTTCGACGGAAAGGCTTTCTGGGCGGAGTGGGGCAAGCCGGCCTTGTTCCATCTACACGGATCAGTCCATATGGGATTCTCCGTGCCCGGCGAGCATCAGATCGGTGACATCGTTTGGTTCGATGACAAGGCCGTGGCACGTCGGCAAGCCAGATTCAATGGCTCGGGCGTTGACAGGATGGATGGCACCCACGTCGAGCGGGGCGCGATCATCACCGGATTGGACAAACTCGGCCGCCTTCAGCAGTCGCCCTATGCGTTCTACTACTCGGCGCTCAACCGGGAGGCCATGGAGGCAGACCTGATTCTGGTGCTAGGCAGCGGGCTAGCGGATCTCCATCTGAACACGTTCCTGAAGGCTGCCCGGCGTGCCAGACCCGACGTGCCGATTCTCTACGTCGGCTATTGGGGGCGAGAGGCGCTGGACTTCTACAGCACCATCCATTTCGAGTTGGAAGATCGTGACATCGCGCTGTTCCATGAACTAGGCATCGATCTGGTAAACGTCGCTGAAGCACGCTTCAAAGCGGACGACGGCTGGACTGTGGATGCCCGTGGCAAAGCGGCGGTGTGGGCTGATGGCTTCCAATCGTTCCTCCTTGCACCAGAAGCATTCACGAAGGTATTGCTGAAAGTCGCTGCCACGTAGGTACCTGTCCAGGGCAACGATTTCTTGACCCACCGCACTAATCGGTCGGCGTCCAGTTCCCTTTGTTTGCTGCCAGCGCTCGTCACGGCAGCGATGGTGACGGCTCCACATTCTGGGGAGCCGAACCATGCGACTGTTCGCCCGTTTTCGTAGCCCTCCCACAATCTACGGCGCGATAGCCAGCTCCGTCCTGGCCGCCGGCTGCGCCACGACCGCCACGCCGTCTGTGCCAGCGGTGCCGGCCGCATCGCCAACCGCCGTCGCGCCGGAGCCAGGTTTCGTTCCGGTGGCCCGCTACGGCCGCTACACCCTGGTCGAGCTGGTGCCGGAGCCCGCGCAGCGTGATCTCTTGCAGCAGGCGGTGGAGGTCTCGATTCCGCCCATGCTCGATGCCAGCGTGGGCGATGCCATGCGCCATGTGCTCCTGCGCTCGGGCTACCGGCTCTGCGATGCGGCCGAGGCCGCCGCGCTCTACGCGCTGCCGCTGCCTGCCGCACACCTGCGCCTGGGCCCGCTGATGCTGCGCGATGCCTTGCTGACCCTTGCCGGCCCGGCCTGGGAGCTGT
>NZ_JBYCKI010000245.1:0-11035 GCF_057473305.1 Thiomonas sp. TH-17 | reverse complement strand
TCTCGCTCTACAAGCGTCTGGCCAGCGCCACTACCAGCGCCCAGCTCGACAGCGTGGCCGAGGAAATCGTCGATCGCTTCGGCCGCCTGCCGCCCCCCGCGCAGGCCCTGGTGGACACGCACCGCCTGCGGCTGATCGCTCAGGGCTACGGCATCACCAGGATCGACGCGGCCGAAGAAGTGGCCATCCTGCACTTCCGCAAGGATGCCCCGGTGGACGCCGCCCGCATCATTGACCTCATCCAGAAAAACCGCCACATCAAGCTCACCGGCAACGACCGCCTGCGCATCGAACGCCCGACCAAAGACGCCGCGCAGCGCGCCCAGCTCATCCGCGACACGCTCAAGCAACTCGGCAGCCCAAAGCCTCTAATGGCCGTGGCCTGAGCGCGTGCCGTAAAGTTCGTCCCGCACCCCACCACTCCCTCACAGACCCATCATGTACCACCTCGTCATTCAGCGCCACACCGCCCCGCTCTCGCAGGACAACCTCGACCATCTCTGCCACGTCGCCGCGCCAATCAGTCTGGAAAAATTTGCCGACGACCACGGCCCCAACCGCGGCCATAACGGCGCCCGCCTGCGCGACATCCGCAGCGCCGGCCCCGGTATGCGCCGCACACTCGACAGCTACTGCCGCGAGCACCACATCGACTGGGCCATCATCCCTGCCGGGCTGCATCTGGGCGACTTCAAGCTGCTGGCCATGGACATGGACTCGACGCTGATCAATATCGAGACCGTCGATGAAATCGGCGCCGCCGTCGGCAAGAAAGACGAGATCGCCGCCATCACCGCAGCCGCCATGCGCGGCGAGATCGCCGACTACGCCACCAGCCTGCGCCAGCGCGTCGCCCTGCTCTCCGGGGTGCCGCTCGTCGCGCTCGACAAGCTCTACACCGACACCCTGCGCCTGAACCCCGGCGCCGAAACCCTGCTCTCTGCCGCCAAGGCCGCCGGGCTGAAAACCCAGCTCGTCACCGGCGGCTTCACCCACTTCACCGACCGGCTGAAACAGCGCCTGGGCTTCGACCGCGTGGCCGCCAATGTGCTGGGCGTGAAGGGCGAGGCGCTCGACGGCACGCTCATCGGCGACATCATCGACGGCGAAGCCAAGAAAAAGGCCGTGCTCGCGTTCTGCAACGACCTGGGCTGCGATCCCGGCGAAGTGCTGGTGATTGGCGACGGCGCCAACGACCTGCCGATGATGAACGCGGTGGGCTTCAGCGTGGCCTACCACGCCAAACCCAAGGTGCGCGAAGCCGCCACCGCCGCCATCGACTTTGGCGCCCTCGACAGCCTGCTGCACTGGTTCGAATAAACGCGCCTCAAAGCCGCATTACGGCAGCATCACGGCAGGGTGACTGCCGGATACTGCGATCCCGCCATCGCCCCCACGGCCGCGCCCAGCGCCGCCGCCGCCGTCTTGCCATTGCCGTGGCCGAAGCGTGAACCCACCAGCCCACCCACCACCCCGCCGATCACCGTGCCCGGCGTGATCTGCGTGGCATAGGGATTCGCCGCATTGGCCCCCACCACCGCGCCCAGCGCAGCCCCCGTGGCGGCCATGGCCGTGCGGCCGTTGCCCGCCCCGAAGCGTGAGCCGATCAGCCCACCGGCCACCGCGCCCAGCGCCGCACCTGGCAAAGCCGATTGCGCCACAGGCGCCGGGGCGTAGCCCGGGGACGCTGTGTAGGCAGGCTGCTGAACATAGGCCGGTTGCTGCACATACTCGGGCGGCGCCGCCGCATACCCGCCGGCATACCCCGGCTGGGCATAAGACGCATAACCCGGCTGCTGATATACAGGTTGCTGATAGCTCGGCTGCTGCGCAGGCGCATACCCAGCGGAATAGGACGGTGGCACGACGGCGCAACCGCCCAGCACAACCATCGCCGCAACACCCCCCAGCAAACCGGCTCGTCGAATCATGACGTTTCTCCTTGGAACGATAGACACTGCCCCAACAACGCGCCTCGCCCGAACTTTGACGACAGCCACCGAGGTCACTCACCATGCTTGGCGTGCCCAGATGTAACGGTGGTTGTCGTCCATCGCATTCCTCCGGCATCATCAGAATATCAAGGCAGCAATAAGAAAAACAGCCACATCAAACCCGAATACAGACATGCAAGTGCAGCAGATTCAGCCCATCGCGCATGCAGCGAGGAATTCGGAAGGGCGGTGGCGAGAGCCGCATGACCTCGAAGCGCATCTTGTCGATGTCGCTGTACTCCGCATCCCCAGAACTGCGACGATGTTCTGCGATTGCAAGGAAAAACCGGTCACTGAATCCATGGCGCCCGACATACCTCCACGCTGATGAAAAGCATCGAGACTATTCAAGCCATCGCCCACGTTCGTGGCGACAGTGGAATTTGTCAGCCCTTAGAAGCTCACCTAACAGGGGTCTCGGCCCTAGCCTCAGGGTTCGCGGCAAAGTTCAGCATGGGTTTGCACGGCGAGTTGATCGGGCTGTTGCACGATCTGGGGAAGTACAGCGCTGCATTCCAAACTTATATCCAGTCTGCGACAGACTTGCTGAATCAGGACGAGGACGAAGAGTTTGTCGATGCGGCTGGCCTCAAAGGCAAGATTGACCATTCGACCAGCGGCGCGCAATTCATCTGGCAACACCTTGCAAGCAAGGATGCGCTGGCGCACGTCGCTGGACAAATTCTCGCGCTGTGTATCGCTTCTCATCACTCCGGCTTGATCGATTGCCTGACTTCGGTGCCGGGCAAGCCTGTGGAAGACGGCTTTACCAAGCGCATGAACAAGCCAGACTCGAAAACAAATCTGCAAGAAGCCTTGACCAAAGCCGACCCGAACATACTGGCCGACGCACGGAAGTTGCTTGCTCAGCCCCAACTCGGTTCGACTTTTCAGGCGTGGCTCTCGAAACTGCTCGACACCGCGCCCGGGGCAACGCACCAGGACAAAGCGGCCAGCCCCGCCATGCAGCAGCAGATTGGCTTGCTCGTGCGTGCGCTGTTCAGTTGCCTGATCGACGCTGACCGTATCGACACGGCCGATTTCGAACACCCTGGTCGTGCCCGCAAACGCCTGCGCGGCAATTACACGCCGTGGGAAACGCTGATTGCACGGCTCGAAACGCATCTGGCGAATTTCTCGCCGACTCAGCCCATCGACACTTTGCGACAGGATATTTCCCGCCACTGTCTCGAAGCCGCCACCCGCGACACCGGCATTTACACACTGACCGTGCCGACCGGCGGCGGCAAAACGCTGGCGAGCCTGCGCTTTGCACTTCACCATGCGCAGAAACACGGCCTCGACCGCGTGATTTACGTCATTCCGTTCACGTCCATCATCGACCAGAACGCCGAAGTCGTCCGCCGGATACTCGAACCCGAAGGCGTCGAAGCAGGCAGTGTGGTGCTGGAACACCACTCCAACCTCACGCCCGAGGATCAAACTTGGCGCAGCAAAATCCTCTCCGAAAACTGGGACGCGCCGGTCGTTTACACCACCATGGTTCAGCTGCTGGAAACGCTGTTCGGCGCGGGTACACGCGGCGCACGCCGGATGCACCAGCTCGCCAACGCCGTGCTGGTCTTCGACGAAATCCAGAGCCTGCCGGTGCGCTGCGTACATCTCTTCAACAACGCGATGAATTTTCTGGCCGACCATTGCCGCAGCACGGTCGTGCTCTGCACCGCCACCCAACCGCTACTCGACCGGGTTGATGCGAGCAAAGGGGCGATCCGCATCCCGCCCGGCAACGAAATCATCCGCGACGTGCGGCAGTTGTTCGATGACTTGAAGCGCGTCGAGGTCGTGAACCTGCGCAAGCCGGGCGGCTGGACGCAGGAAGCTATTGCTGCTCACGCGCAGGAACAGGTCGAGGCCGTTGGCAGCTGCCTTGTGATCGTGAACACGAAAAAAGCCGCACAGGCACTCTATCGCCTGTGCCGCAGCCATCCCACTATCGCCGTTTTCCACCTCAGCACCAGCATGTGCCCCGCGCACCGCAAGGCCAGGCTCGATGAAATTCGCAGCCGCCTGGACGCGATCCCGCCGTTGCCGACCTTGTGCTTCAGCACGCAGTTAATCGAGGCCGGTGTCGATGTCGATTTTGCGTCCGTCACCCGCTACGCCGCCGGGCTCGACTCCATCGCGCAGGCGGCTGGGCGCTGCAACCGCCACGGCAAACGGGCGCGCGGCACGGTGTTTGTCGTCAACCCGCGTGACGAAGACGAAAACTTGAGCAAACTGCCTGACATCCAGATTGGCCGCGAGAAGGCCAAGCGCGTGCTCGACGACTACGACGCCGACCCGGAGAAATTCGGCGCGAACCGCATCGGCCCGGAAGCGATGGCCTGGTACTACACCAATTATTTTTTCGACCGCGCCAACGAAATGGCCTACCCCGTATCCGGCAACACGCTCGGGCGAGACGACACCATGCTCAACCTGCTGTCGCACAACACGCAGGCGGTCAGCGACTACGCGCGCACTCAAAGGCAGGCCCCGGCGCGCTTCCTGCGGCAATCCTTCATGAGTGCTGCGCGCGCCTTCAAAGCCATCGATACTCCGTCGCGCGGCGTGATCGTGCCGCACGGCGAAACCGGCAAAGCGCTGATCGTCGAGCTGTGTGCGGCTTACTTGCCGGACAAGGAATTCGAGCTATTGCGCCGCGCCCAGCAGTTCAGCGTCAATGTGTTACCACGCCAGCTTGAGGCGTTGAGTAAAGCCAAGGCCGTATGTGAAATCCAGGAAGGAACCGGCATTCTTTATCTGGCCGATGCTCGCTATTACAGCGAAGAATTCGGCCTTTCCGACACCCCTGAAGGCTTGATGGAGGTTCTCAGTGTCTAACCGCAACAGCATCGAATTCAAAGTCAGTGCGCGTCATGCGCTCTTCACTGACCCACTCACCCGCATTGGTGGCGAGAAATGCTCGTACCACTTGCCGACCTACGAAGCCCTCAAAGGCATCGCCAAGTCGATCTACTGGAAGCCGACCTTCATCTGGGTCATCGACGACGTGCGGGTGATAAAGCCCATCCGCACGCAGACCAAGGGCACGAAGCCGCTCGAATATGGCGGCGGCAACACACTCGCCATCTACACCTTCCTCGCGGATGTCGAATATCAGGTGCGTGCCCATTTTGAGTGGAACGAACATCAGCCCGGACTCGCGGACGACCGCATCGACGGCAAGCATTTCGCCATCGCCTGGCGGATGCTGGAACTGGGCGGACGACAAGACATTTTTCTCGGCACGCGCGATTGCCAGGGTTATGTCGAGCCCTGTGAATTCGGGTCTGGCGTCGGGCATTACGACGGCATCGACCGCATGGACTTCGGCCTCACTTTCCACGGTTTCGATTACCCGGACGAAACCGGAGACACCTTGTTGACCGCACGTTTCTGGCGACCCGTCATGGAATTCGGTCAAGTGCGGTTTCCGAGGCCTGAAGCCTGTGATATCCGCAAGCCTGTCCGCCCCATGACCGCGAAGCGATTCGGCAAGAACCGGGTGCGCAGCGTCGAAGACGAAGCCAGTGAACTGGGAGTGTGAGATGAGCTGGATACAGAAGCTCTACGAGACTTACGAGCAAAACGCCCGGTTGCACACGGAAGATGCATTGCAACCTTGGTCCGTCGCACACTTTTCAAAGCGCGCTCATGTCGAGATTGTGATCGATGAATCTGGAAATTTGCGCCGGATTAGAAAACTTGGAGCCTCGGAATCTGCAACGATCATCCCAGTTACCGAGGCGTCACTTGGAAGGTCTGGAAGCAAAATTGCCCCTCACCCTCTATGTGAAGAGACCAGTTATTGCGCTATCGACTTCCCTGATGGCAACAAGAAAAAGCAAGAGGCTTATTTCTTCAACTTGGAGAAATGGTGCCAATCCGACCAAGCACACCCAAAAGCCACAGCGATTCTCACTTACTTGAAACGTGCGACGCTCTGGGCTGATCTGCTACGCGAAGAGATGATTCCTTTAGTCGTTGAAGGTGCGCGGGCCAAAGAAAAAATCAGTGATGAAAAGATTTTCGCCCGCTGGCGTGTTGAGGCTTCGGGCAACCTTGTATCGGGTACATGGGAAGATGCCGAACTGATCGAGTCCTGGACAAAGTACGACTCGATAAATAACCCCAAGAATGGGATATGCATGGTTCTGGGAGAGGAAGCCAGGATCGGCAACAACCACCCGAAGTTCATCCGCCACGCGGGCGACGGTGCCAAACTCATCAGCGCCAACGATAGTTCAGGCTTCACTTTCCGTGGCCGCTTTACCGACGACACTGGCCAGCAGGCCTGCGGTATCAGCTATGACGTCACACAAAAAGCCCACAACGCACTACGTTGGCTAATTCTGAGACAAGGGCACAGATACGGCGACCCGAAACAACCTCAGGTTGTCGTCAGTTGGGCTGTTGGCGGCGCACCCATCCCAGACCCTGTCGTCAACTCGCTCATGCTTATCCTCACAGGCGAATCTGAGACAAATTCGCCCGCCGTCATCGTCGACACCGATGCAGGACAAGCCTTCGCCAAACGTCTGAATCTGGCTCTGAAGGGCTACCGGACGAAACTTGGCCCGACCGACGACATCGTCGTGATGGGTCTGGATTCCGCCACCCCCGGACGCATGGCGATCACCTTCTATCGCGAGCTGACCGGCTCAGAATTTTTCGCGCGCATCGAGCGTTGGCACAGCGACTTCGCCTGGCATCAGAACTTCGGCAAGGACAAGCACTTCGTCGGCGCACCTGCGCCACATGACATCGCCGAGGCCGCGTATGGGCGTCGCCTCGACGACAAGCTCAAGAAAGCCACAGTCGAGCGCCTGCTGCCATGCATCGTCGATGGGCAGGCGCTGCCGCGCGACCTCCTTGAGTCGGTCGTCCGCCGCGCTTGCAATCGGGTCGGGCTGGAACGCTGGGAGTGGGAAAAATTTCTGGGTATCGCCTGCGGTCTGTACCGGGGCGCTTTCAAAAACGAGGGATACGAGATGGCACTGGAAACCGACCGGCGCAGCCGGGATTATCTGTATGGACGATTACTGGCAGTGGCCGAGCACATCGAGAGCCGCGCCCTGTACGTGGGCGGCGAAAGCCGCGACACCGCCGCTGCCAAATTGATGCAGCGATTTGCCGACCGGCCCGCGAGTACCTGGCGGACGATAGAGCTGGCGCTGGCACCCGCCAAATCCCGTCTGCGAGCGCGGCGAGCCCCGTTCATGCTCAACATGGACAGGTTGCACGACGAAATCGTCGCGCTGTTCGAGGGCGATGCGTTCATGGACGATAGCAAGCTTTCCGGCGAATTCCTGCTCGGCTATCACTGCCAGCGGCAGTCGCTGAACCCACCCAAACCCGACACCGTTCCGTCGGCTGATGAAGACACCCCAACCGAATAATTTCACGAGGACACATCCATGAGCACCCTGCAAAACAAAATCGATTTCGCCGTGATCTTTCGCGTGAAAAATGCCAACCCGAATGGCGACCCGCTCAACGGCAACCGCCCGCGCACCGATTACTCGAATTTCGGTGAAATGAGCGATGTCTCGATCAAGCGCAAAATCCGCGACCGCCTGCTGGAGCGCTGGATCGACGCAGGCCGGAACGACGACGGCAACATGATTTTTGTCCAATCCGACGACCGCAGGGCCGACGACGCCAAAAGCTTGCGGGCACGCGCTGAAGCCGGGCTGGGTAAGGAATTGGGATCGGACAAAACCGCTGAGCTGGCCTGTAAAAAGTGGCTTGATGTCCGCGCGTTTGGGCAGCTTTTCGCGCTCAAGAGCAACAAGAAGGCAGGCAAGAAAAAGGAAGACGGCAGCGACGAAGAGGGGGATACCGGCGTTTCCATCGGCATCCGCGGCCCGGTCACGGTGCAATCGGCATTCAGTGTCGAGCCCATCGACGTGACCAGTATGCAAATCACCAAAAGCGTGAGCGGCGAAGGCGACGGCAACAAACGCGGTTCAGACACCATGGGCATGAAGCACCGTGTTGATCAGGGTGTCTACGTTCTTTTCGGCAGCATGAACCCGCAACTCGCCGTGAAAACCGGCTTTTCGGACGACGACGCAGAAGCGATCAAACAGGTTTTGCCTCGGCTCTTCGAAAACGACGAAGCCGCCGCGCGCCCCGCTGGCAGTATGGAAGTGCTCAAAGTGATCTGGTGGAAGCACAACTGCAAGGCCGGTCAGTACTCGTCTGCCAAAGTTCACGCCACACTCGACAGGCAATCTATCAAGTCCGACGGCAGCTATAAACTGAACTCACTTGAGGGACTCGTTCCCCAAGAAATCAATGGGTTCTGACCGAGGTAACTCTCCCATGACCGAAATTCACTTCATCGTCGAACAGGCCCCCGAAGGGGGCTATGTCGCCCGCGCCGTGGGGACTGACATCTTCACCGAGGCCGACGACCTTGAAGCGCTGCATGCGCAGGTGCGCGATGCGGTGCATTGCCACTTCGAAGCGGCAGAGCGCCCCGGACTCATTCGCCTGCACATCACCCGCGAGGAAATGCTCACCGTATGAGGCTGCCGCGTGATCTGTCCGGGGCGGATCTCGTCAAGCGGCTGGAGCGCCTGGGCTACCAGGCCACGCGACAGACCGGCAGCCACTTGCGGCTGACCAGCACGCTTCAAGGCGAGCACCACGTCACCGTGCCGCGCCACGACCCGTTGCGTATCGGCACGCTGGCCGCCATTCTGGATGCGGTCGGGGCGCACCATGGCCTCAGCCGCGATGCCTTGCTTGATCGGCTGTTCAACTGACCGCGCCGAATCGTGAACCCCGCAGACGACCCTGTCCCACTCTCGGCCTTGCAGCACTGGGTGTACTGTCCGCGGCAATGCGCGCTCATTCATCTGGAGCAAGCCTTCGACGACAACATCCACACCGCGCGCGGCAACGCCGTGCACAAACTGGTGGACACGCCCGGCTACGAAATCCGCTCGGGTGTGAAGGTCGAGCGCAGCCTGCCCTTGTGGTCTGATCGTCTGGGGCTGATCGGCAAGGCAGATCTGGTGGAGTTCCATCCCGACGGCACCGTCTTTCCGGTGGAATTCAAGCACGGCCGCAAACGTCAGAAAACACACGACGACATTCAACTCGCCGCCCAGGCCATGTGCCTGGAAGACATGCTGGGCCGTCCCGTGCCGCTTGGTGCCATCTACCACGCCAGCAGCCACCGGCGACGCGAAGTCGCCATCACGACCGAACTGCGCGAACTCGTCGTGCAGACCGCAGACGCCATACGCGAGATGCTGAGCGCCGGAACGCTGCCCCCGCCGGTGTTCGATGCGCGCTGCCGAGAGTGTTCGCTCAAAGACATCTGCCAGCCCGAAGCCCTGACCGCAACCGCCATGCAGCGCGCATTGCGAACCCACTTGTTCAACCCGGAGGACTGATGCTGACCCTGCAAAACACCCTCTACGTGATGACGCCGCAGGCTTACGTTCACATCGACAACGCCACCCTGCGCGTCGATGTCGAGCGAGAAAAGAAACTCCAGGTTCCCCTGCACCACATCGGCAGCCTGGTGTGTTTTGGCAACGTCCTGGTGTCGCCCGCGCTCATGCACCGGCTGGCCGACGAGGGCAAATCACTCGTGCTCCTCGATGACGCCGGGCGCTTCAAGGCCCGGCTCGAAGGCCCCATATCGGGCAATATCCTGCTACGGCAGGCCCAGCACCGGGCCGCGGGCGACGCAGCAGTCAGTCTCGAAATGGCGCGGCTGTTCGTAGGCGGCAAGATCAAGAACAGCCGCAGCATTCTGCAGCGAGGAGCGCGCGAAAGCGCCGACCCCAACGAAGTGGCCACACTCACCCGCGCCGCCGACAACCTTGCCGCTTCACTTCGAGCCACGGCCCAGGCCACGACCTTCGACATCCTGCGCGGCATTGAAGGCGAGGCCGCCCGCGGCTACTTCGAGGCGCTCAACCACATCGTCAAACCCGCCCTGCGCGGAGCCTTCCGGTTTGAAGGCCGAACCCGGCGCCCGCCCCTTGACCGCTTCAACGCCCTGCTCTCGTTTCTCTACGCCCTGCTCATGAATGACTGCCGCTCGGCGCTTGAGGCCGTCGGTCTCGATCCCCAACTCGGGTTTCTGCACACCGTGCGCCCCGGCCGCGCGGCGCTTGCCCTCGACATTCAGGAAGAGTTTCGTGCGGTACTTGCCGACCGGCTGGCACTCACGCTGATCAACCGCGGCCAGATCGCCGCCGAAGACTTCGACCAGCACGAAGGCGGCGCCGTCCTGCTCTCCGACAAGGGCCGTCGCAAAGTCGTCACCGCCTGGCAAGAACGCAAACAGGAAGAAATCACCCACCCCCTGCTCGAGACCAAAATGCCCATCGGCTTGCTGCCCTTCATCCAGGCCCGGCTGCTTGCCCGCAGCATTCGTGGCGAGATGGATGCCTACCTCCCCTATCTGGCGCGGTAGCCGATCAGAACGACCATGCTCATCATCGTGACATATGACGTCTCCACCGAAACCGCAGCGGGCCGCAAGCGCTTGCGGCGCGTTGCCAAGGCCTGCGAACGTGTGGGGCAGCGGGTGCAGAAATCCGTGTTCGAATGCGAAGTTGATGCCATGCTTTACGAGGCTCTGGAGCGAGAACTACTCGCCGAAATCAATCTTGAGGAAGACAACTTGCGCTTCTACCGCATCACCGAGCCGACCGACATGCGCGTCAAACAATATGGTGTTTTCCGTTCCACCGATTTCGGTGGCCCACTTGTGGTGTAAGCCGCGAACCGGCATCGCCGCCCAAAACCCGGTAGGTTCGCGCATCATGCAAGCCCTTGATCTTTCACAATTTGATGAGATTTCCTTTCCGCCAAGTTCCCCTTCGACACACCGGAGGCTCCGGTTCGCGGGAAGAAGCTACAACTCCGTTGCACAACAACACGTTGCCGCGACGGAGTCTCGCCCGGGTTAATCCCCGGGCGCGGATTGAAACCCACGCCGATGCCCAGCTTGCCCAGCAACTCCACGTCTCGCCCGGGTTAATCCCCGGGCGCGGATTGAAACC
>NZ_JBYCKI010000244.1:0-1444 GCF_057473305.1 Thiomonas sp. TH-17 | reverse complement strand
GAGCAAGAAGCACCCGCAGCCTGAAGGGCAATCTCAGGGCACTGAGCGCGCTGCACTGGTCAGCGTACGGCAGCGACGACCCTCATCCGACGACGCGATGGCTGAGTTGGAGCAGCTCAGTACGTCCGCCGGTTACGCACTGGCGGGCGAGTTGTCTTGCGTGCGTGCGCGGCCCGACGCGGCGACCTACATCGGTTCGGGCAAGCTCGATGAATTGAGCGAACTGGTCAGCACCACTTCGGCGGACGCCATCATTTTCGACAATGCACTGAGCCCCATCCAGCAGCGCAATCTGGAGAAAGCCCTCGGCAAGCCTGTCATCGACCGTACTGGCCTCATCCTCGAAATCTTCGCTCGACGTGCGCAGAGCGCCGAAGGCAAGATGCAGGTCGAACTTGCTCGTCTCGAACACCTGGCCACGCGTCTCGTGCGCGGCTGGACTCACCTGGAGCGCCAGACCGGCGGTATCGGCGTGCGCGGCGGCCCGGGCGAAAAGCAGATCGAGCTCGACCGCCGGATGCTCGACGACAAGATCAAGATGCTTCGCACACGTCTGGGCAAACTGGGTCGCCAGCGCATGACGCAACGCCGTGCGCGCAGACGCACCGGCGCGTTTCGCGTGGCGTTGGTGGGCTACACCAATGCTGGCAAAAGCACGTTGTTCAACGCCCTCACCAAGTCGAAAATTTACGCGGCCGATCAGCTTTTTGCGACCCTCGACACCACCACGCGCAAGTTCTACCTAGGCCCGCAGGTCAACGTCACCTTGTCCGACACGGTGGGTTTCATCCGCGATTTGCCGCATACTTTGATCGAGGCCTTCAAGGCCACGCTCGAAGACACGCTTCAGGCCGATTTGCTGCTGCACGTCGTGGATGCCAGTTCGCCCATGTTGCGCGAGCAGATGGATGAAGTTCACGCCGTTCTGCGTGAGATCGGCGCGGACGATATTCCGCAATTCTTGATCTTCAACAAATCTGATCTGTTGCCAGTGAACCTTCAGGTTACAAATGGTCACACTCAATCTGAGGGCATCGAAGCGCGTGCTAGCATGCTTCGGCTTGTCGTAAGCGCCTTGACCGGCGCTGGTGTTGCCTCCCTCAAAAGTGCGTTGCTGGAAGCGGTATTGGCTGATCCCCGCTTCCAATCCTCTGCTTCAGCTTTGTCGGACACTACTCAAATTTCCGCATGACTCCCTTACGTTTTTGGCCACGTGTGTGGCCGTTTTCGCGCATGTTCAACCTCAATGACCCGCGTTGGGGCAAGGACGACGGCACGAGCGGCCAGCAAAGCAATAACAACCAAGACCCCAACCGGCGTCCCGGTGGTGGCGGACCGCCCGATCTCGATGAACTCTGGCGTGATTTCAACCGCAAGCTCAACGGCCTGTTCGGCAAGAAGCGCGGCGGAGGCAACGGTGGCGGCACGCCGCCGCAACGCCCCG
>NZ_JBYCKI010000243.1:0-1042 GCF_057473305.1 Thiomonas sp. TH-17 | reverse complement strand
TCGGGTTTCTCGATGAAGGCCCGATCGAGCTGGTGCTGCGCATGCAGCGCCCGGCCGCGCAGCACCTCTACGAGACCCCGCTGAGCACCGACCAGCGCATCGACGACGATGGCCCGGACCACGTACGCATCCGCGCCACGGTCAACCTGACATCGCAGTTGCGCTGGTGGATTCTGGGATTTGGCGGGCAGGCGGAAGTTCTGGCGCCACTCCGGCTCCGCGAGCTCATCATCCAGGATCGAAATACACCCTGATCATCAAGCTGAGGAAGTCAGACATGAAGAACGAAAACCATCGAGAAATGGCCGTGAAGGCTTTTCGTTGTTACCAAGAAGGGGAGCTTGTCCGGCATGGACGTGTGAAGCGCGTAATCCTGAAACCCGATAAGCCGGTCGAAAAATGCACATGGCGGCGGTGTATCTATGTGCTTCGACTCGATCAAGTCGATGGACTCGATCCTGCGGTGCTTTCAATTACGCCATCGGACGATGTGCTGCGAATCCTCTACATCGGTGGGCATAAGCCAAGCGATGGACCCAAGGATCGTTTCAATGCGATGTTGAAGGCCGCGCGAGCTGCGCAGCAGTACTACGAGAAAAACAAATATGCGTGGAACGACAAGCTTGGTGGCTGGGGCCACCCAGTCGCCGGCATGTTGACGACTGCATTGTTGAGGACAGGTTTTAGGATCGATAAGCACTGTGTCCTCGACCTCATCAACGGCGAGAATGACTTGGACGAGCTCGATCTGATGATTGGCTACCAGGAGCGATATCACCACTTGCCGCCTTGGAACGCGTCCAGAAAAGGGGACTCGGCATTCAAGGAGAGCAACGTGCAGGAACGTTGATATGCAGAGATTGAACCTGAAGCTTCCGACGCTTTGAAATTTTGACCCATGCCGCGCGGCACCATGCCACCTTCACGTGGGCTTGCTAGTCTTGCTCGGCGCGGCGTTCCTGCGCCGCTGACCGGAGGCCTCATGCGCAAGCTGCTGGTGGTCAATCGCAAGGGTGGCGTGGGCAAGACCACGCTGGTGACC
>NZ_JBYCKI010000242.1:0-19419 GCF_057473305.1 Thiomonas sp. TH-17 | reverse complement strand
TCGCGGGTGCGCGATCTGTTCGAGCGCGCCCTGCGCGATATCGAAAACTGGGACCGCTCAGCCATCGCCCAGCTCGACAGTCAGGTGCGCGAGCGCAAGAAGCAACTCAACCGCCGACTCACCACGCTGCAACGCATCGAAGACACCAAAGACAGCCTGCACGACCGTATTGACGAATTGCAGAAGCAAATCGCCCAGATCGACGTGCTGCAACGCGGGCTGAGCGATCAGATTCGTCGCTTGATCGCCGCGTAAACGCTCGCCGCGAAGGGCTGGCACAATGCGGCGCTCAATTCGTTTGAGCGCCGCTGCCCCGCAGTGTCGATCTGCCCACCGTGCCCGATCCAGCCCCAGCCGCCCCCCACAGCCTCTCAGCGCCAGCTCTGCCGCATTTCGCCAGCCGCCTGGTGCGCTGGCAGCGCCAGCACGGGCGGCACGATCTGCCCTGGCAGGTGCGCGATCCCTACCGGGTCTGGTTGTCGGAGATCATGCTGCAGCAAACGCAGGTCGCCACGGTCATCGATTACTACGCGCGTTTCACCGCCCTGTTCCCCACGGTTCAGGCGCTCGCCGCGGCGCCTGAAGATGCCGTGCTGGCGGTCTGGAGCGGGCTGGGCTACTACCAGCGCGCCCGCAATCTGCACCGGTGTGCACAGATCGTGGTCGAAATGCATGGCGGCGCGTTCCCGCAAACGGCGGAAAGCCTCGCCACGCTGCCGGGCATCGGCCCCTCCACGGCGGCGGCGATTGCCGCGTTCTGCTTCGACGAGCGCGCCGCCATTCTCGACGGCAATGTGCAGCGCGTGCTCTGCCGCAGTCACGGCATCGACGATCCGGTTCCCACAACGGCCACCACGCGCAAGCTCTGGTCGCTCGCGCGCAGCCTGCTGCCCGAGGCGCAAGACATCGCCGCCTACACGCAGGGGCTGATGGATCTGGGCGCCACCGTGTGCAAGCCGCGCCAGCCCGCCTGCACCGAATGTCCTTTTGCCACGGATTGCCGCGCCCATTTGGCGGGTGATCCGCAGCGCCTGCCCGTACGCAAGGCGGCGCGCAAAAGCCGCCCGCAGCGCAGCACTGTCATGCTCTGGTTGCGCAACTCGCCGGACGGTCTTTGCTGGCTGGAAAAGCGCCCGCAACTGGGCCTCTGGCCAGGGCTGTGGAGCCTGCCGCAATTCGATGCGCCCGAGCAGGCGCTGCAGTTCGCCGCGCAGATCGGGCAGGTGATCGGCCAGAGAGAATTGGCGCCGTTTCGCCATGCGTTCACCCATTTCGAGCTGACCGTGCGCCCCTTGCTCGTCGACGTCCAAGCCCAGCCCAGGGCCGCGGAGCCACAGGGCCAATGGCTCGACCTTGAACACGCCGCGCAGCTGGGGCTGCCCGCGCCAGTTCGCAGCCTGTTGCTGCAGCAAGTTCCGCCTGCTGACGCTCCACCCCCGGCCGTGCTGCACGAATGAACGGGGCAGACGACGACATCACGTTGTTCGGCGTCGATTTCAGCAGTGCGCCCAATCGGCGCAAACCCATCGTGATCGCGCGGGGACGGCTGGATCAAGAACCATCGCACACCGTGATCCTCCAGGACTTCAACCGGCTCGACACGCTGGCGTCGTTCGGTCAGTGGCTACAGACACCCGGCCCCTGGATCGGCGCCTTCGACCTGCCGTTCGGCCTGCCGCGCGAGTTGATCGACACTCTGCGCTGGCCCGGCCATCGGCAAGACGAAGCCCCACTGCCTTGGGAGCGGCTGATCTCGCATCTGCGCCACCAGAGCCGCGCGCAACTGCGCGAAGTCTTCCGCAGCTTTTGTGCCGCCCGCCCTGCAGGGGCGAAATTCGCCCACCGCGCCTGCGATCAGCCCGCGGGGTCTTCGCCGTCGATGAAATGGGTGAATCCGCCCGTCGCCTGGATGCTGCACGCGGCAGCGCCTTTGCTGCTCGATGCGGGGGTCACGCTGCCGGGTCTGCGCGGTGGCGATCCGCTGCGTGTGGCGCTCGAAGCCTATCCGGGCCATGCCGCCCGTGCCGTTCTGGGGCGGCGCAGCTACAAAAGTGATGCCCCCGCGAAGCAGACCGCCGAACGTGAAGCCGCGCGCGACTTCCTGCTGGCGTCGATGGAAAGCGGGCGTCACCCGCTGGACATCCGTCTGCAGTGCTCCGATGAACAGCGTAATCACATGCGGCTCGACGCGCGCGGCGACACGCTGGACGCTGCGCTCTGCCTGATGCAGGCAGCGTGGGCCTGCCTGAGGCGGCATCGAGGCTATGGACTTCCGGACGCCATCGACCCGGCCGAAGGATGGATCGTTAGCGTGCCTCAGCCCTGAGCTACGACAAACCCCTGCGCCTCAAAAATCAGACGATGGCCAGATGCCCGGTATCGCTGCCAATGTCGGCATTGCGGGCGCGCTTGCTGTCGAGTTTGATGCGCAGCCGCAGATCGTTGACCGAATCGGCGTTGCGCAGCGCATCCTCGTAGCTGATCTTCTCGGCATCGAACAACTCGAATAGCGACTGATCGAAGGTCTGCATACCCAGCTCGCGCGACCGCCGCATCACGTCCTTGATCTCGGTGAGCTTGCCTTCGAAGATCTGATCGGCGATCAGCGGCGAATTGATCATGACCTCCACCGCGGCCACGCGCCCCTTGCCGGTTTGCAGGGGCACCAGCCGCTGCGACACCAGCGCCCGCAGATTGAGCGACAAGTCCATCAGCAGTTGCGCGCGCCGTTCTTCGGGGAAGAAATTGATGATGCGATCGAGCGCCTGGTTGGCGTTGTTGGCGTGTAGCGTGGCCAGCACCAGGTGACCGGTTTCGGAAAACACGACCGCGTGCTCCATGGTCTCGCGGTCGCGGATTTCGCCCATCAGAATGACGTCGGGCGCCTGACGCAGGGTGTTCTTGAGCGCGGCCCCCCAACTGTCGGTGTCGAGCCCGACTTCACGCTGGGTCACGATGCAGTTCTTGTGCGGATGCACGAACTCGATGGGGTCTTCCACCGTGATGATGTGGCCGTGCGAATTTTCGTTGCGGAAATCGAGCATGGCGGCCATCGAGGTCGATTTGCCCGAGCCCGTGGCGCCGACAAAAATGATGAGACCGCGCTTGTGCATCGCCAGCGTCTTGAGCACTGGCGGCAATTCCAGGCTATCGATGGACGGCAAGTCTTGCGGGATCTGCCGCAGCACGATGCCCACCTTGCCCTGCTGGATGAAGGCATTGCAGCGGAAGCGGCTGAGCCCGGCCGGGGAGATGGCGAAGTTGCACTCTTTGGTGCGCTCGAACTCGGCCGACTGCTTGTCGTTCATGATCGAGCGCGCCAGCGCCAGCGTGTGCTGGCTGCTGAGCGCCTGCGACGACAGCTTGGAGACGGCGCCATCGACCTTGATCGCCGGCGGAAAATCGGCCGTGAGAAACAGATCCGAGCCGCCCCGGCTGATCATCAGCTTGAGCAGATCGTTGATGAATTTTGAAGCCTGATCACGATCCATACGCCCCCCAGCGCTTGTTCATGTTTTGAATACGGTGGTTCATGCCGCCAGCCGCGCGCATCAACCGCCGGGCGAAGTCGCGGCGACCCGCGCACTGAGCTTGCGCAGCCGCAGCGACAAACGGCGCGCCAGCGAGCCGATGAGACGGCAGGCCGCAGCCGGGTCTTGCGCAATCATGCGGTCGAGATCGCTGGCTTCGAGCACCGCAATCTCGCTGTCCGTCAGCGTCGTGCAGTACGACCAGCGCGGCGCGGCGTCAACCAGCGACATCTCACCCAGCATGCTGCCTGCGCGCACTTCGGTGAGGCGCAGTCTGTCGCCCCAGGGTTGCATGCGATCGACCGCCACCGCGCCGCGCAGCAGAACGACCATGAAGCTGCCCGTCTCGCCCTGCGCAATGAGATCGGCACCCGCCTTGACGGTGTAGAAATGAAAGTACTTGACGCAGCGCTCCAGGTCGGCGGGCGTCAGGCCGGCCATGTATTTGTCTTGCTGCCAGAGTTCGAGCAGGCGCTGGCCGCCGGTGCTGCGAGACAGCTTGGTCACACCGATCTCGGCCGAGCGCTGCGACCAATCGACCACAGACTCCAGGCTGGAGACTTCTGCGTCATGGAAGCCGGTCGTGAAGAACTGAGACTCGGGCGCATCGTCCACCCCGTCTTTGCGCGAACCGGCGCGGAGTTTGTCGAATAGTTTCATGGCCTGCTGGGTGCGAGTGGGAAGGGAGTGCGGAGTGTGTAATGCAGTGCGGATTGCGCAGATAGTGCGTCTGGGCCGGCTCAGGCGCCGGGGAAGTTTTCGGGCTGCTTGGCCTTGGTGCGCGCTTCGGTGGCGGAGATCATGTTGCGCTTGACCAGATCGGCCAGATTCTGGTCGAGGGTCTGCATGCCGAAAGACTGGCTGGTCTGGATCATGGAATACATCTGCGCAATCTTGTTCTCGCGGATCAGATTGCGGATGGCCGGCGTGCCGATCATGATTTCGTGCGCCGCCACCCGGCCGGAACCGTCTTTTTTCTTGCACAGCGTCTGCGAGATCACGCCGATCAGGGCTTCCGACAGCATGGCGCGCACCATTTCCTTTTCTTCCGCCGGGAACACGTCGACGATACGGTCGATGGTCTTGGGCGCCGACGAGGTGTGCAGGGTGGCGAACACCAGGTGGCCGGTTTCGGAAGCGGTGAGCGCCAAGCGGATGGTTTCGAGGTCGCGCATTTCGCCCACCAGAATCGCGTCCGGGTCTTCGCGCAGCGCCGAGCGCAGCGCATTGGAAAAGCTCAGGGTATGCGGCCCGACTTCGCGCTGATTGATGAGCGCCTTTTTGGACTGGTGCACAAACTCGATGGGGTCTTCGATGGTGAGGATGTGGCCGTACTCGGTCTCGTTGTAATGATTGATCATCGCCGCCAGGGTGGTCGACTTGCCCGAACCCGTCGGCCCGGTCACCAGCACCAGACCGCGCGGCTTGAGCGCCAGATCGGCGAAGATTTTCGGTGCGTTGAGATCGTCGAGGGTAAGCACCTTGCTCGGAATGGTGCGGAAGACCGCACCGGCGCCGCGCGCCTGGTTGAAGGCATTGACCCGGAAGCGCGCCAGTTGCGGCACCTCGAAGGAGAAGTCGACCTCGAGGAACTCCTCGTAATGCTTGCGCTGCGAATCGCTCATGATGTCGTACACCATGGCGTGCACCGCCTTGTGGTCGAGCGGCTCGACGTTGATGCGCCGCACGTCGCCGTGCACGCGGATCATGGGCGGCAGCCCCGCCGAGAGGTGCAGATCGGAGGCGTCGTTCTTGACGCTGAATGCGAGCAGTTGTGTGATATCCAAGCGATGTCTCCCCCGAGCAAGCTTGTGCGTGACGGTGCGTCAGCTATTCGACTATCGATTGGGCTATCTTAAGGTCAGAACGACGGTTTCCCGCAATTCGGCGGGTCGACCGGTGTGGAATTGTTGTATCAATCCAGATTTTGTTGGCCCATGTCCCTCGCCTCCCCTCTCGCCCAGCCTCTGTCCACGGTGCGCCAGCGCATCGCACAAGCCGCCGCAGCAGCCGGGCGCGATCCGCGATCCGTCGCCCTGCTGGCGGTGTCCAAAACCTTTCCCGCAGAAGACATCGCCCGCGCCGCCGCACTCGGGCAAACCGATTTCGGCGAGAACTATGTGCAGGAAGCGGTGGACAAGATCGCCACGCTGCGCCCGGACTGGCCCGCGCTGCAATGGCATTTCATCGGCCCGCTGCAAAGCAACAAGACCCGCGACGTCGCCGAACATTTCGACTGGGTGCACAGCATCGACCGCCTCAAGCTGGCCCAGCGTCTGAGCGACCAGCGGCCCGCCGAACGGGCGCCGCTGCAGGTCTGCATCCAGGTCAATGTGGATGGCGAGACCACCAAAAGCGGCGTGCGGCCGGAAGACGCATCAGCGCTGGCCGCAGCCGTGGCCGGCCTGCCCCGGATGCGTCTGCGCGGGTTGATGTGCATTCCCGAGCCCAAAGCCGACGCCGCCGCACAACGTGCGCCCTTCGCCCGGCTACGCGAGCTGCGCGACGCCATCGCCGCCGAGCACGGTCTGACGCTCGATACGCTGTCCATGGGCATGAGCGCCGATCTTGAGGCGGCGATTCTGGAAGGCGCCACCATCGTGCGCGTAGGTTCCGCGATTTTCGGTGCACGCCGCCCTTCCGCCTGAGCTGCAGCGGGGCGTCTCAGCTCGTCCTGCGCAAGCCGGTCAACCCCCGACCTCTGCGAACCGCGTCGGCCAGTTGGCCAAGGACGGTCAACGTGGGCTCCCAGCCGATGCAGCCATCGGTGATGCTCTGCCCGTACTGCAGCGCCGACAGATCCGCCGTGAGCGCCTGCTTGCCCTCGACCAGATGGCTCTCCAGCATGATGCCGAGAATGTGGCGGCGGCCCGCGGCGATCTGCGCACCGATCTCGGCCGCCACCTGCGGCTGGCGCCGATAGTCGCTGCGGCTGTTGGCATGGCTGCAGTCGATCATCACCCGGCCGGGCAGATCGGCCGCCTGCAGCGCTGCCACGGCTGCGTCCACACTGGCGGCATCGAAATTCGGCCCCGCGTCGCCGCCCCGCAGGACGAGGTGGCAATCGGCATTGCCGGTCGTGGTGATCACCATGGCCCGGCCGTCGAGTGAGATGGAAGGAAATCGGTGAGATTGCGCCGCCACCACGATGGCGTCCACCGCCGTCTGCAGCTTGCCGCTGGTCGGGTTCTTGAACCCCAGCGGGGCCGACAGCGCCGAGGCCATCTGCCGATGCAGCGGGCTTTCGGTGGTGCGGGCGCCGATGGCGCCCCAGCTCAGCAGCTCGGCGTAGTACTGCGGCGTGACCAGATCGAGAATCTCAGAAGCGGCCGGAACGCCCAGCTGCGCGCATTCCACCAGCAGGCCTCTCGCCTTGAGCAAACCCTTGTGAAGGTCGCCGCGGCCGTCCAGATCGGGGTCGTAGATCATGCCCTTCCAGCCCAGACGGGTGCGGGGCTTCTCGAAATACACCCGCATCACCAGAAACAAGGCATCGTCGAAGCGCGAGGCCACCTCGCGCAGACGCCGCGCGTACTCAATCGCCGCCGCGGTGTCATGGATGGAGCAAGGCCCGACGACGACCATCAGCCGGTCGTCATCGCCCCGCACGATGTCGTGCACCGTCTGGCGCGCGCGGGCGACGACCTGCGCCTGGGCCTCGCTGACGGGCACTTCGGCCCGCAATTCGTTCGGCGTGGGCAACAGCTCTTCCCGCGCAATGTGGAGATCGGCGATACGCGTCGACATGGCCATCCTTGAATGAGAAATTCCTAAGAAGCTAGACCAGGCTCCGCAGATCGGGCAGCCCGGCCTTGGCAGCCTGCTGCGCCAGTTGCTGGGCCGCCGCACCGTCTACGCGAGTCAGCTCGGTCAGCACCCGCAACCAGAGCGCAGGCTGCTGAGGCAGCGGCGCGCAATAGAGCAGGTCGCCGCCCCGCTGCACCGCCAGAACCGGAAAATTGGGCGGCTCGTAGTCGCCCAGCGCATCGGCGCGATCCTCCACGTCGATCCAGGCCCAGCGCACCACGAGATCGGGCGGCAGTTGCGCCGCCAGCGCGTCGAAGCCCTCACGCCAGTCGCGGCAGATGCCGCACCACTGCGCGCACAGACAGGCTACGAGCAGCGGCTCCATCACCGGCGGGCGGTTTACCGCAGCGCCTTGAAGCGCAGGCGGTGCGGCCGTGCGCCCTCCTCGCCCAGACGGCGCTTCTTGTCGGCCTCGTATTCCTGATAGTTGCCGGAAAAGAACGTCCACTGCGAATCGCCCTCGGCCGCGAGGATGTGGGTGGCGATGCGGTCGAGGAACCAGCGGTCGTGGCTCGACACCATGATGCAGCCCGCGAACTCGAGCAGCGCATCTTCGAGCGCGCGCAGGGTTTCGACGTCGAGGTCGTTGGAAGGCTCATCGAGCAGCAGCACGTTGCCGCCGGAAATCAGGGTCTTGGCCAGATGCAGCCGCCCACGCTCCCCGCCGGAGAGTTTGCCCACGATCTTCTGCTGATCGCCGCCCTTGAAATTGAACCGCCCGCAGTAGGCGCGCGAGGGCACCTGGAATTTGCCCACATTGAGAATGTCCAGCCCGTCGGAAATCGCTTCCCACACCGTCTTGTCGTCGGGCAGAGCCTCGCGGCTCTGGTCTTCGTACACCAGCTTGACCGTGGGCCCGACCGTGATCTCGCCGGCATCGGGTTTGTCCTTGCCCGCAATCATGCGGAACAGCGTGGACTTGCCCGCGCCGTTGGGGCCGATGACGCCGACGATGGCGCCCGGCGGCAGCTTGAAGCTCAAGTTCTCGATCAACAGCCGCTCGCCGTGCGCCTTGCGCACGTTCTTGAACTCGATGACCTCATTGCCCAGGCGATCGGCCACGGGGATGAAAATCTCGTTGGTCTCGTTGCGCTTCTGGTACTCGATACTCGACAGCTCTTCGAACCGCGCCATGCGCGCCTTGCTTTTGGACTGGCGCCCTTTCGGGTTTTGCCGCACCCACTCCAATTCCTGCTTCATGGTCTTGAGGTGAGACGCCTCGCTGCGCGACTCCTGCTCCAGCCGCGCTTCCTTCTGCTCCAGCCAGTTGCTGTAATTGCCCTTGAACGGAATGCCCGAACCGCGGTCGAGTTCGAGAATCCACTCGGCCGCGTTGTCGAGGAAATAGCGGTCGTGGGTCACGGCCACCACGGTGCCCGCGAAGCGGTGCAGGAACTGCTCCAGCCAGTCCACGCTCTCGGCGTCGAGGTGGTTGGTGGGCTCGTCGAGCAGCAGCATATCGGGCTTGGAGAGCAACAGACGGCACAGCGCCACGCGGCGCTTCTCACCGCCAGACAGCGGGCCGACAATCGCGTCCCAAGCCGGCAGACGCAGTGCATCGGCGGCCACTTCCATCTGCAGATCGGTGTTGTCGCCCTCGCCCGCGGCGATGATGGCTTCGAGCTGCGCCTGCTCTTCCGCCAGCTTGTCGAAGTCGGCATCGGCGTCGCCGTATTCCACATACACCTCTTCCAGCCGTTTCTTGGCGGCGAGCACACCGCCCAGGCCCTCTTCCACCGCCTCGCGCACGGTCTGCGCCGGATCGAGCTGCGGCTCTTGCGGCAGGTAGCCGATGCGCAAGCCCGCCATCGGCATGGCTTCGCCTTCAATGTCGGTATCCACCCCGGCCATAATCTTGAGCAGGGTTGACTTGCCCGAACCATTCAGGCCAAGCACGCCAATCTTGGCGCCGGGGAAAAAACTCAGTGAAACGTCCTTGAGAATCTGACGCTTGGGCGGGACGATCTTGCCGACCCGGTTCATGGTGAAAACGTATTGAGCCATCTGTGTTTCAGACCTGTTTTAGAGAAGACTGCGCGCCCGCATCCCATGGGGCAAACCGCTATTGTCGCTGCAAGGCCACGGTCATGACGCGCAGCAGCATGAATTCCATTACCATAGCGCCCAGCGGTCATGTCCAGTCTCCCAGCCGCAGTCACTTTTGACTCCTGCCGAGCCTCTCGGCCCACTCCATCTGTTGCAGACTGGCGCGCTTCTTCAAGCGCGGTGGCAGAGTCCTGGATCGGTTCACACACCGCTCCCGAAAGTTTTTCACATGTCTTTTCAAGATCTGGGCTTGATCGAGCCCCTCGTGCGCGCTGTTGCCGAACAAGGCTACACCGAGCCCACTCCCATTCAACTCCAGGCCATTCCGGTTGTGCTCGCAGGCCATGACCTGCTGGCCGCCGCGCAAACCGGCACCGGCAAAACGGCGGGCTTCACCCTGCCCATGCTGCAGCGCCTGGGCGGCGGCGAACCCGCCCG
The DNA here is from genome assembly GCF_057473305.1 of Thiomonas sp. TH-17. Classification (NCBI taxonomy): domain Bacteria; kingdom Pseudomonadati; phylum Pseudomonadota; class Betaproteobacteria; order Burkholderiales; genus Thiomonas; species Thiomonas sp. TH-17. The sequence continues at coordinate 9,598 of NZ_JBYCKI010000242.1, read as the reverse complement.
CAACGCCAAGGGCAAGGTCATTCCTCGCGCCCTGATCCTCACCCCCACCCGCGAACTTGCCGCGCAGGTGCACGAGAACCTGGCCGCCTACGGGCGACATCTCAAACTGCACAGCATGGCGATGTATGGCGGCGTGGGCATGCAGCCGCAGATCAACGCCCTGGCGCGCGGCATGGACATCGTGGTGGCCACGCCCGGCCGCCTGCTTGACCACCAAAGCCAGCGCAATATCGACCTGTCCGCCGTGCAAATGCTGGTGCTCGACGAAGCCGACCGCATGCTCGACATGGGCTTCGTGCACGACATGCGCCGCATCGTCGCCCTGCTGCCCAAGCAACGTCAAAACCTGCTGTTCTCCGCCACCTTCTCTGAAGAAATCAAGCGGCTGGCCGGTGACTTTTTGGTCAACCCGCAGCAGGTTGCGGTCGCACGCCAGAACGCCACTGCCGACCTGGTCGAACAGATCGTGTTCCCGGTCGACCGCGAGCGCAAGCGCGACATGCTGGTCCACCTCATCCGCGAACGCAACTGGCCGCAGACCCTGGTGTTCACCCGCACCAAGCACGGTGCCAACCGCCTGGCCGAACAGCTCGACAAGGACGGCATCGTCGCCACTGGTTTTCACGGCAACAAAACCCAGTCTGCACGCCTGCGCGCCTTGGCCGATTTCAAAAGCGGCAAGCTGCAGGTTCTGGTGGCCACCGACATCGCCGCGCGCGGCATCGACATCGACCAGCTTCCGGTCGTGGTGAACTACGAACTGCCCAACATCCCCGAAGACTACGTGCATCGCATCGGCCGCACCGGCCGCGCGGGTAGCAACGGGCAAGCCATTTCGCTGGTCTGCGTGGACGAGCTCGGCTTCCTGCGCGACATCGAGAAGTTGGTGCGCAACCCCATCACGCAGGAAGTCATTCCCGGCTTCGAGCCCGACCCCAACGCCAAGGCCCAGCCCATCGTCATGGGCCGCACCGTGCTGCACGGCGGCGAACGTCGCGGCGGCAATGGCGGAGGCGGCGCAGGCGGTGGCCAAGGTCAACGCCGCAACGGTGCAAGCGCAGGTAATCGCAGCGCAAGCCGCAACGGCCCCGGTCATGGCCAGGGGCGCGCCCAGACACCCGCCAGCGCCAAACCGCAAGGCCAGCGCCAATCGGGCAACGGCAACAAATCAGCTGGCGCATCCACTGCCGCAGGCGGCCTGCCACCGGAACGCCGTGCCGATTCCTGGCAAAGCACGCCGTGGGTCGAACTTGACCTGCCTCCGCACATGCGCAACGGCCAGGGCCGTGGACGCCGCCCTTCTGGCGGTGGACAAGCTGCTGGCTTCGGCGGCCAGCGCCGCCAGGGCGGGGGTCAGCGCACTCGCTGACGCAGGAATTGCGATCGAGCAATTCCTCGGGACTCGCTCGGTCGCATTTGCGTCGTAGGGGATTTTTCGGGACATAGCATTTCGCGCATCTGTCTCGATTCATCGGAGTTTCGCGCATGTTCAAGTCCCCGCTTCATCATCTCAGCGTCATGGCGCTGGTCGAAGGCTCGTCGCTCATCGCCCTGGTGCTGCTGGCCGTGCCGCTGAAGTACGCGGCAGATTGGCCTGCGGGCGTGAAAATCATCGGGCCGATTCACGGTGCTCTGTTCATCTGGGCCACGATCGCACTGGTGGTGACGCTCTCGCGCGGGCAGCTCTCGCCCTTGCGCAGCCTGGGCGTTTTCCTCGCCTCGCTCATTCCGTTTGGCGGTCTGTGGTCGCACCGCATGATGCGTCGCCAACTCGACAAAGCGCCTGCGGCAGCAGTCTGAGCGACTGCGCTACTGCAGAGTCAATCGCACCGCCCCGCTGTGGGTGAAGGGTATCTGCAGCATCGTCTGGCCGATCTCGGCTGTCCCCTGAATCACGTAGCGCACCGTGCCGTCCGACGGCAGGGTAGCGATGAGGCTCAGCAGTGTTGCGCTGTTGACCTCGACCTGCACCGGAACCTGCGCCTGCTGCTGCGCTGCGATGGTGACGGGCGCGGTGCTCACGCCCTGCGCCACGTCCAGGCCGTTGAACTGGATCTGAAACCGCAGTTTCTGCAGCGGCAGGGCCAGACCCCCAGTGTTGCGAATATTCAGGGTGAGATCGAGGATGGCGGTTGCGCCTTGCAGGGCGATGCTGTCCACACTGCGAATCGACACCTCCGGCGCCACGGCGGCTTGCTGGGCCTGCGCAGGCGGCGAGGCGAACAGGGTCGCCGCGCACATCAGTGCGGGCAGCAAACCTCGCCAGTTTCTGATCAGCCGCAGCACCATCAATGTCCGGCGAAATCCACCAGGGTGAACAGCGGCAGGCCTGCATCGCGCAGCATTTGCGATCCGCCGAGTTCGGGCAGATCGACGATGGCCGCGCCTTCGATCACGCTGGCCCCGAGCTTTTCGAGCAGACGCTTGCCGGCCATCATGGTGCCGCCGGTGGCGATGAGGTCGTCGATGAGCAGCACGCAATCGCCCGGCCGCACCGCGTCGGTGTGAATTTCCACCGTGGCGCTGCCGTATTCCAGCTCGTACTCCTCGGACACCGTGTCGAAAGGCAGCTTGCCCTTCTTGCGAATGGGCACGAAACCGATATTCAGTTCGTAGGCGATGACGGCGCCGAGAATGAAACCGCGCGCGTCGATGCCCGCCACCACGTCCGGGCGCAGATCGGGGGCCATGTAGCGGTGCACGAACTGGTCGATGAGCACGCGGAACACCCGCGGGTTCTGCAGCAGCGGCGTGATGTCGCGGAATTGCACGCCGGGCGACGGCCAGTCGGGCACGGTGCGGATGTGTTGGCGCAGATAGTCGATGACATTCATGTGTGAGCCCATTCAACAAAGGAAATTCAGGTCGCCGCCTCGTCGCCAAAGACGTCGTGGTACGACGCAAACGACGCACCCGACAGCACGGGAAACAACACCAGCAGGCCGAGACCGAACGGCAACATGGCCACGATGGAAATCGGCAGCAGCAACACGGTGAACAAGGTAATGGGCGCCAGATTGGCGAGCCCGGCCCGCACCGACAGCTTGACCGCGTTCCACGGACTGACGCCCCCGAGCGCCACCAGCGTATTGACGAACCAGAACGCCACGCTGAACAGATAGAGTGCCAGCAGAACCAAGAGCAGCAAGGTCATGAGCGAACCCGCCAAGGCGCCCACACCTGCGACCATGCCTACGCCGGGGGTCATGACTTTGGCAAACGCGCCAAAGCTGGCCAGCCCCAGGCCGAACATCGCGCCCAGCCCCATCACGATCACTGCGCCGATCACCCCACCCAGCGCGAGCACCAGCAGGGAGACCAGCAGCAGCGGGCCGATGCGGCCGGTCCACCTCTGCGTGGTCGACGACAGCGTGCCTTCATTTTTGGGTTCGACAGGCATGCCTTGTGGCGTCATCGTTCGCGCCTGCGCCGCCCGCTTGCGAAGCAGCGCCGCAAAGATCACGCCGAAAGCCAGCAGCGGCAGACTCAGCCATTGCGAAAGCAGCCCGCCCATCGGCAACTCGCCCAACAGCCACAGCAGCACGAGCAGCGCCACGGCCAGGCCCAGCCAGGGCAGCGGCGCCTGCATGAAACTGCGCCAGCCATCCATCCACCAGCGCAGGCCGAATCCGGCGGGAACGCGGCGAAACGCGGGGTCTGGAACGATGAGATCGGTGGAGGTCATGGCGGGCCACAGGGAATGAAGACGGCCCATTATCCGACGCCGATCTGAAGCACTACCGGGCAATATCCTCCAGCCGCCGTTGTGTCACTCGCGGCCCCATGATGACGATGACCAGCGCCACGCCAACCATCGCCGCGGCGATGAAGGTGAACACGCCAACGTCGCCCGAGGTCTTGAGCAGATCGGCGATGACAAAGCCGGTGAACACCGCGCTGATGCGGCTGAACGAATAGACAAAGCCCACTGCCCGCGCCCGGATGCGCGTGGGGTAAAGCTCGCTCTGGTAAGCGTGGAAGGCGTAACTCATGATGTTGTTGAAAAACGCCACCGCAATGCCGAACACAATGATCGCGGCCGCCCCTTGCGCATGGGCGAACAGCAGGCCAAACAACGCCACGGCCAGCGCGGGCACGGCGATCAGCCATTTACGCTCGAAACGGTCGCCGAATGAGGCGCCGATGAGGGACGAAATCGGATAGGCGAAGGCGATGATGAAGGTATAGAGCAGCGACTTCGGAATGTCGAAGCCCTTGGCGATGAGATAGGTCGGCGCCCAACTGGCAAAGCCGTAGTAGCCCACGGTCTGCAGAATGTTGAACAGAATCAGCATCGCCGTGCGTTTGCGATACACGCCTTCCCATATCTCGCCCCAGCGCGCCTTGACGTGCTCGACATCGCCCACAAAGCCCTTCGGCTCGGGCAGAGGCTGACCGGTTTCGCGTTCCACCTGCTTTTCGATGCGGCTGAGAATCGCGTCAGCCGCGTGATGACGACCCTTGTCTTCCAGCCAGCGCGGCGACTCGGGCAGGCGCAGCCGGATGAACCAGATGACGATGGCGCCCAGCGCCCCGATGATGGCCACCCAGCGCCAGCCATCGAGCCCCGCAATCTGATGCGGCACCAGCAGCCATCCCAGAAATGCGACCACCGGTACGGCGCTGAAAGTGATGAACTGATTCATCGCGAAATACGTGCCCCGCTTGGCCTGCGGCGCCAGTTCCGAGACATAGGTGTCGATGTTGACCATCTCCAGGCCGATGCCTATGGAGGCGATGAAGCGCCAGATGTCGATATTCATCGCGGTCTGCTGAAACGCCATGATGAGGGTGGCGACGCAATACCAGAGCAAGGCCCAGGTATAGACCGAACGCCGCCCATACCGGTCGGACAGCCAGCTCACGAACAGCGTGCCCACCCACAAACCGAGAAACAAGGCCGCAACAAAGCTGGCAATACCCTGAAAGCCGAACAGCCCTTTGGTGGTCGCGGTGAACACCCCGCTTTTGAACAAGCCGGGCGCGATATAAGCGGTCAGGAACAGGTCGTAAAACTCGAACAGCCCGCCCAGCGAGAGCAGGATGACCATATTGCGCACGGTCTTCGAGGGAGGGAGGCGGTCGATGCGCGCCGCGATGGTGGGCGCGCCGTGGTGGCCGGGACGGGGGCCTTCAGACGCTTCAGCGCCGACGGGCGCCGGGATGGTGCTCATGCTTGTCTCCTGTATTTATCGTTCCTCCATGATGGATGGAAAAAACAGGAGACGGGGTGTCGAAATGTGACTTGGCGTGAAGCGTTGCTTCAGGACCTATTCACGCTATTTATCCCCCGCGCTGGGCTGCAACACGCTGGCACCGGGCTGTTTGAGCAGTTGCGCCCATTCCTCGAGTTCGCGCGGCTCGCCGAACAGATAGCCCTGCATGCTTTGCAGGCCCATGCCGTGCAGCGCCTGGGCGCATTCGCGCGTCTCCACGCCCTCGGCGACCACGTTGATCGACAGGCGTCGGGAGATATCGACGAGTCCGCGCACGATTTCCGCGTTGCGCACGTCCTTGGTCACATCCGCCGTGAAGCTGGCCGGAATCTTGATGTCGCTCGGATCGAGGATTTTGAGGTATTCGAACGAAGCGTAGCCCTCGCCGAAATCGTCCATCGCCACCCGCACGCCCGACTTGCGCAGCGACTGCACATTGCGCGCCACGCTGGGAAAGGCCGGAATGGCGCGGCGCTCGGTCACCTCGACCATCAGACGCTCGGGCGCCCAGGCGTAGCGCTGCAAGGTGCTGTTGATGTGCTCGATCAGCGCCGGATCGCCAATTTGATCGGCCTCGATATTGACCGAGATATAGCCGTTCCAGCCCGTCCAGTTGGACAGCACCCGCGCCTCGGAGATGGCTTCTTCCATCACCCAGAAAAACAGCTCGCTGGTCTGTGCCGGGGTCAGTTGCGGCAGAAACATCAGCGGGGAATGCCGCTTCGGTGCATCTTCCGCACGCCAGCGGAACAACACCTCCAGCCCGATGACCTGGCCCGCCGGGAAACTCACCTGCGGCTGATAAACCAGTGCCGGAGCCCCCGCTCCCGCATGTGCGGCAATCTCAGAAAAAACGTCGCGTTCCACGATGAAGGTGCCGCTTAGTCGTTGTTGAAGATAGTTATTGAAAGTACCAAGCCTGAATATTTCCCGCAGGTTAGCATGGGTTTTGAAACACTCAAATCTGGATTTACAAATTCTGTGCTCTCTGACAACAACGCGCGCGATCGATGCCAGCGCGCACGACACCATGACCTCCTCCCGCCAACCCCGCCCCCGTACCGCCGCCCTTGCCCAAGCCCTTCCCGACAGTTCGCAGACCGGCCCGAGCTACCGCGTATCGGTTGCCGATGCACTCGCGCACCAGTTTTCGGTCGAGCTCGACCTGCCCCACCCTGAACCCGCGGGGCAGGAGTTCTGGCTCCCGGTCTGGATTCCCGGCAGCTATCTGGTGCGCGAGTTCGCCCGCCATGTCTTGCAGGTGCAGGCCTGGTGCGCCGACAAGCCCATCGCACTACACAAGATCGCCAAGAACCGCTGGCGCGCCTCCCCCTGCAACGGGCCGCTGCGGCTGCGCTACTTGGTGTATGCCTTCGATCTCTCGGTGCGCACGGCCTACCTCGATACCCAGCGCGGTTTTTTCAACGCCAGCAGCCTGCTGCTCGCAGCCGCTGGGCGCGAGCAGCAGCCGCACACCGTCACCCTCGCCTGCCCCGACTTCGCACCGCAATGGACGCTGGCCACCACCTTGCCTGCGGCTCAATGCGACGCCAATGGCTTCGGCAGCCGACGCGCGGCAAACTACGACGCGCTGATCGACCATCCCGTTGAAATGGGTGAACTGCTGCGGCTGGAGTTCAGTGCCGGCGGGGCCCCGCATGCCATGGTCATTGCCCAAGGTCATCTGCCGCGCGACACCACCGTGGATACCCGGCGGCTGGCGCGCGACCTCAAGCGCATCTGCAGTGCGCAGATCGCCCTGTTCGAGCCCCGCAGCAAGCACGCACCGTTTGCAGAGTATCTGTTCATGGTCGCACCGACCGCCGAGGGCTACGGCGGGCTGGAACATGCCGACAGCACCGCCCTGATGTGCGCCCGCCGCAGCCTGCCGCATCCGCGCTTGCAAGGCGCCGACAGCGACTACCGCGACTTTCTCGGTCTGTGCAGCCACGAATACTTCCACGCCTGGAACGTCAAGCGCATCAAGCCGCAGGCCTTCACGCCGTACGACCTGGAAGGCGAAAACCCCACCACCCTGCTGTGGCTGTTCGAGGGTTTCACCGCGTATTACGACGATCTGATGGTGTTGCGCGCGGGGCTGATCACACCGCAGCAGTACCTCGACGGCCTGGCCCGCACCCTCGGCGCGGTGCAGCGCACGCCCGGGCGTCAGGTTCAAAGCGTGGCCGAAGCCAGCTTCGATGCCTGGACCAAGTATTACCGCCCGGATGAAAACACCACCAACACCACGGTGAGCTACTACCAGCTCGGCGCGCTGGTGGCCTTGTCCATCGACCTGCGGCTGCGCCGCGAGAGCCGGGCCACGCTGGACGACGTGATGCGCCTGTTGTGGACGCGCTATGGCCGCGCCGACGCGCCGCTGCGCGCAGAAGGCGTGGCCGAAGACGCCCTGCCCGCGCTGCTCAAGGAAGTGAGCGGCCTCGACTGGCGCGCCTTCTTCCGTCGCCATGTTCACGGAACTGAACTGCCCCCCGTCAAGGCCCAGTTCGCAGACTTCGGCATTCAATGGACCTCGCAGCAAGACACTCCGCTCGACGCGCTGGGGCTGGCCGCGCAGGAGCAGGCCGGCGGCTGGCTGAGCGTGCAGCGCGTGCGCAACGGCGGCTGGGCCGAACGCGCCGGGCTGGCCGCTGGCGATCTGCTGCTCACGCTGGACAGCGAGCGGGCGCGCAAAAGCGTGATCGAGCGCCGCCACACGCAGGCCCGCGCGGGCGACGTGTGGCGTCTCACCTGGCTGCGGCAAGACCTGGAGCAGCACAGCGAAACGCCCTGGTTTGCGCTGCCCGACAGCCGCGTGCAACTGCGCCTGACCGACAAACCTCGCACCGCGCAGCGCCAACTTCTGAGCGCCTGGATGGGCGCCGCACTGTGACGCACAATGCTCTTGAATGACCCTTTAGGAGATGCCCATGGAGACCCCTGACGACGCCACCGTCCTCACCGAAACCCGAGGCCACGTCGGCCTCATCACCCTCAATCGCCCCAAGCAACTCAACGCCCTGAACGACGCCCTGATGGACGCGCTGGGCGACGCGCTGAAAGCATTTGACGCCGATCCAGCCATCGGCTGCATGATCGTCACCGGCAGCGACAAGGCGTTTGCCGCCGGGGCCGACATCTCCGCCATGGCGATGAAGACCTTTCCCGCCAGCTACACCGAAGACTTCATCACCCGCAACTGGGAAGCGATGATGCAGACTCGCAAACCAGTGATTGCCGCCGTTCGCGGCTTCGCGCTGGGCGGGGGCTGCGAGCTGGCGATGATGTGCGATCTCATCGTGGCCGCCGACAACGCCCAATTCGGTCAGCCCGAAATCAAACTCGGCATCATTCCCGGCGCAGGCGGCACCCAGCGCCTGACACGCGCCGTGGGCAAAGCCAAGGCCATGGATCTGATCCTCACCGGCCGGATGATGGACGCGCTTGAGGCCGAGCGCAGCGGTCTGGTCGCGCGGGTCGTGCCGTTGGAGCACGTACTCACTGAAGCCGTGGCGATGGCCGAAACCATTGCCGGCTTCTCGCAGCCTTCGGTGCTCATGGCCAAGGAGAGCGCGAACCGCGCGTTTGAATCGTCGCTGTCCGAAGGTTTGCGTTTCGAGCGTCGGCTGTTTCAGTCGCTGTTCGCCACGGCCGACCAGAAGGAAGGCATGGCGGCTTTCCTGGAAAAACGAAAACCGCTTTTCACGAACAAATGATGCGCTATACTGCGCGGCTTGTTTTCGTGTTGGCGCTTTAGCTCAGCCGGTTAGAGCGACGGAATCATAATCCGCAGGTCCGGGGTTCGAGTCCCTGAAGCGCCACCATCATTTTTCAGCCTGAATCGTTTTTTCGTAGGCTTCTCGTTTGCACCCTGTTTTCACCCCATGCGCCGAATTTCGTGGGCGCTGATCCAAGCCCATGCAGAATTGCCTGGGCTTTTTTGTTTTGCGCGCCAAGTGAACCGTTGTTTGTCCAAGGAGTCGGCCATGAAACATCAACCGTTGCTGCGTCGGATGGCGCTTGGGGCGGCGCTGTGCCTGGGCGGCCTGGGCGCGGCTCACGCGCAGATGAATTACCCGATGGGCAGTCTGCAGGGCCAGGCGACGTTTGGCGCGTTTCCGAACGTCAGCATCAACTGCACCGATTACACCCTCGGCCCAGGCGCGCGCGTGATCAGCCCGCTAAACCGCATCATTCCCCGCAACCAGCTCAACGGACTACAGGCCCCGGTGGTATTTCAGACCGACGCGATGGGCAATGTGTTTCGCGTGTGGCTGGTGAGCAATACCGCGGCCAGCCAGCTTCAGTTGCCCAAGGCGCCGGGACAGTGCGGGCTGTTTTTCAGCAATTGACGGACGCTTCCATCGTGACGAAAAAGGTCT
>NZ_JBYCKI010000241.1:0-2234 GCF_057473305.1 Thiomonas sp. TH-17 | reverse complement strand
GCCCGGGAATTTCATGATGTGAACGAACCCTCTGAAAAATTCAAATCTGGAGAGATCGGTTGCGAGTGCGTGTGGAGTATTTCAGCAGCCTGCTAATCGGGCTTGATCAATGGTTTGATGCGCGCAGCGGAAATTGCAAGTCGTTGTTATATAACGATTTATATCGCACTAAGCCAATCTTGCTCGTTAAGAGGTATGGGCCTCATAACCCGAAGGTCACAGGTTCAAATCCTGTCCCCGCAACCAAAATTTGTTCAATGAAGCCAAGGACTTAGCGGTTCTTGGCTTTTTTGTTGCCTGCGGCATTTTGGGCACGGCTCGGTGCGGGGATAGGAGGTCGATTGCCAATTTGCAGATGGTGCGGATGGCAGCGTCTGTAGTGGCAACGATGCTTGAGAATATCTCGGTTCAGTACTTCGCCTGGCTGCGCCGAATGGCGTGCATGCGGGCGCTGACGGCCAAGGCTTCGGCTAGCGTATGTACGCCGCGGGCTTCGAGCAAGTCCAGCATTCGGGTGAAGACTGCGGCGGTTGCCTGGGAGTCACCGAGCGCGGTGTGGCGATCCGAAATTTCAAGGTTGAGACGTGCGCAAAGCGCATCGAGGGTGTGCTGGGCGCTGGGGTCAAACAGAAAAGCGGACAGCAGCACGGTGTCGAGCACCGGGTTGTCGAAATTCACGCCACAACGATCTTGCTGCAGGGTGATGAATTTGAGGTCGAACGCGGCGTTGTGGGCCACCAGTACCGAGCCGCGCGAGAAGGCGCGGAAGGCGGGCAGTACGGTGGTGATGTCGGGCGCATCGGCCACCATCGCCTCGGTGATGCCATGAATGGCCCTGGAGCGCGCGGGAATGCCGCGCCGAGGGTTGACGAGCTGATCGAAGGACTCGCCTGCGAGCGCCCGGCCATGCAGCACGCGCACCCCGGCAATCTGCACGATGCGGTCGCCTTTTGAGGGTTCGAGCCCGGTGGTTTCGGTGTCGAACACGACAAAGGACAGATTGCGCAGCAACGATTCCGCCTGCACGGGCGACACGGGCTGCGAAAATAGATCGAAGTCGTAGAAATCGGGCCGTGCAGACAGGGGCTTTGCGGCGCTGATGCGAGGCGTTTGGACGGGGGCTTCTGTGCGGGGCGCTGCGGGCATAACTGCGGGCGTCAGGGTGAGGACGTAGCCAGCGGGACGCGCTTCGAGATCGCGCACCCGGCTCAGCCGGGCATCGAGGGCGTTTGGCGTGCCGTGTTGCGTCTGCAGCCGCAGTTCCGCAATGGGCTCCGAGGGGCCGTGCCGCGCATCGGGCTCGGCCTGCCAGGCGTCGAGCAGGTCGAGCGCCTGGCGCACGGGGTCCAGGTCAAGGCTGTCCTGCAAGGGTCTGCCCAAGCCCAGCGTGATGGGCGCCTGCAGCATCTGCAAGGCTTGCTGGTTGTAAAGCAGCACATCGTGCGCCGCATTGCAAACCACCACGCCCACATGGAGATCGCGCAGCACGGCTTCGAGTTGCAACTGCCTGCGGCTGGCCGCCTGCGTGGCGGCGGCGAGTTGCGCTTCCTGCTCGGTGCGGGCGTTGTGTAGGGCTTGCGCGACATCGTGCAGTGCAGCATCGAGCGGGTTCAGCCAGGCCAGACTGGGGGCATCGCGGGGCATGGGTTGGGCTTCGGCCGAAGCCGCCATGACCTGCAGCAAACGCGCCCATTGCAGCACGGGGCGCGCCAGCTTTTCGTCCACCGCCTGCCAGGCCAGGGCCAGCAACAGCACCAGAACGAAAATGGCGCCGCCGCCATACAGCACCAGCGGCGCCGCGGCCTGCGGGCCTATCGCCCGCAGAGAGAGAAGCAGGCTGGCGGTGACGACTGCCGTAACGGTCAATCCCGCCAACGAGAACAAAATCCACACCCGCCGCCGCAGCGTGGCTGAGGCGGTTTTGCGCGATTTTTGATTGTGGGGCATGGGTGAGAACAGAAATTGTTGCGCTGCAACCGAATAAGGCCGTCAGGAAGTTCAGGGAATATCCTGATTCGCCGTGTCAGGGGTTGGTAAGTTTGAGCCCATACGGTTCGCACCGCATCGGCACAAGATGTATCCAGATGTCTGCAAAGCGTAACGCGGAGCGACGGATGCTTCAAAATTTCATTCGACCGAGGAGATGTGATGGATGCCTCCCTCCCTACGGGGATTGAGACAGGGGTATGAAGATGAACGTGAAACCGTTCGGGTGGAGCCTGGTCGCTGCGGTG
>NZ_JBYCKI010000240.1:0-29963 GCF_057473305.1 Thiomonas sp. TH-17 | reverse complement strand
GGCGGTGGCAGCCATGCGCCAGGGGGTTGTGGATCGAGCCGGGCATGGCAAAGACTTCGCGCCCTTGCTCGCCCGCCAGCCGCGCGGTGATGAGCGAGCCGGAGTGCGTGGCGGCCTCGACCACCAGCACCCCGCGCGACAGGCCGCTGATGAGGCGGTTGCGGCGCGGAAAATTGCCCTTGGCAGGGGCGGTGCCCAGCGCAAACTCGGAGAGCAGCAACCCGCGATCGGCCACAAGATGCGCCAGTTCTTTGTGGCGTGGCGGATAGACGCGGTCGCAGCCGGTGCCGAGCACGGCGATGGTCGAACCGTCCTGCTCGCCGACCGCAGCCAGAGCGCCGCGATGCGCGGCAGCGTCGATGCCAAGGGCGAATCCTGACACGATGGTGACCCCGGCTTCGCTGAATGCTTGCGCAAACGCCTGGGCATCGCGCTCGCCCTGTGCGGTGGGGGTGCGTGCGCCCACCATCGCCAGCCGCCGTGGGGCGCCCAGCAGGGCGGCGTCGCCCAAGGCGTAAAGCAAAGGCGGCGGATCGGTGATATCGAGCAGGCTTTGCGGATAAGCCGGATCGTCCAGGGTGATACAGGCCTGCCCCGGCTGGGCGGCCCATTCCAGGGTGCGGGCGATGAGGTCTTGGGTTTCGCGGTCGGGGTCGGCCAGTAGCGCCGAGGCGACGGTAGCGCTGACCACCCGATTCAGCGCGGCGTGCGAGGCCTGGAAAATATGTGATGGCGGCCCGAAGGCGGAGAGCAGTTGGCGCGCGGTGAGGGCGCCAACGCCCGGAGTCTGCATCAGCCGCAGCCAGTCGGCGAGTTCTTCAGGCGGCGTCATGCTCGACCGTGCCGAAGGCCGCTGCGGCGATCAGGGCTGGGTGAAGCGGTCGGCGACTTCAACTGGTTCGTCGGCTGACAGGATGAGCGCATAGGCCACGTGCTTGAAGGTGCGGAACACCATCATCACGCCCACTCGGCGGTCGGGTAGTTCGATCTCGGGTTTGCCGGGCGCCGTCGAGTCTTTGACCATGCGGCTGTTGTGCCACAGCGCCAGCACGTCGCCGCGCTCCAGCCCGTCGTCGGCCCCGCGGTTGAGTGCGACCACGCTGTTCTTGGCCGCCATGCTCAGATCGCCGTAGATCGAGACAATGTCGCCGCTGATCGGCTTGGCCGGGGCGTGGGGGGTGTAGTTGACGAATTCACGCGGCGGCGCGATGACCAGCCGGTCGCCCACGCCGACTTCACGCTCGATGCCATCGACCCGGAACACCGACACCGCATCCGGCCCGGAAGGCGGCTCGACCAGATGGGTCGTGCCAAGATATTCGGCCTGGTAGGCGATGATTTTTTTCGTGGCCGGATCGACCAGCGGCTTGGCCGGGCGGTAGATTTGGTAGCGCGTGGCTTTGCTTACATCGCCGCGCACATAGACCTGCGTGCCGGGCGACGCCATGGTATGTCCCTTGGGCAAGGCCACGATGCGCGGCGAGGCTTCGAGGGTATCGGGCTCGACGATCAGCGGCTGGGTGAGGAAGGGCGCGATGAGTTCCGGCGAGATGGTGGGAATGCCTTCAGGCGGCAGCAGGCTGGACTCGACCTGCGGATTGAGCTTCACCGTGGGAATGCCCTGACTGCCGCTGCCCATGGTGAGGCGGGCGCGGCCATTGGAAATGTCGAGATACAGCACCTGCCCCGGAAAAATCCAGTGCGGGTTGCGGATCTGCTGCAGATTCATGCCCCACAGCTTGGGCCAGTCCCAGGGCTTGCGCAGGTACATGCCGGAAATTGCCCACAAGGTGTCGCCGCGTTTGACGGTGTAGCGCGAAGGCGCCTTGGCCGCCAGCTCGGAAACCGGCACGCCGGTCTGCGCGGTCAGTTCAGCCTGAGCGCGCTGCGCCGGGGCAACCGGATAGTTGGGCAGACCATGCAGTGCGGGCGCGGCGGCCGATGGGTTGGCGGCGCAAGCCCAGGGCGCCGCTGTGGCCAGCGCCAGCGCGGTAGCCAGAGAGCGGTAGCTCATACGACGTGAAGAGAGGTTGAAAGGGTGGTGGAAAGCCTGTCTCAGCATGGCGCAAAGTCCCCAGATCTAAACGGTGGCCACATCCGGCGCGGTGTGGTCTTTTGTGAATCTGCCCCCCGTGGAAATTTGCGATTCCAGGGCCCATATCTCAAAATTGTTGAGCACATTGTGCACGCAACACCTTGATGCGGCAATCAAATCACCGTTTGGTCGTTGTTTGGACGGGGCGGCAGTTGCAAGAATGTTGCGGGCGTGCCTGGCCGACGGCGCGTGCAGAGTCGGCCACCCCCGTTTTTGCAATGGATAAAGCCATTTCCATCGCAAATAACTAAAATGCGAGCCATGGAACAACTGACCATTCTTCAATATCCCGATCCGCGCCTTTACACCGTGGCCAAGCCGGTTGCGGCGGTTGATGAGCGGGTGCGCGCTCTTGTTGCGGCGATGTTCGAGACCATGTACGCCTCTAACGGTGTTGGCTTGGCCGCCACGCAGGTCGATGTGCACGAGCGCATCATCGTCATGGATACCTCTGAAGAGCGCAATCAACCGCTGGCGCTCATCAACCCGGAAATCGTGCGGCACAGCGCGGAAGATAAGGAATGGGAAGAGGGCTGCCTGTCCGTCCCTGGCATCTACGACAAAGTAACGCGGCCGGCCACGGTGCGGCTGCGCGCGCTGGACGCGCAGGGTCAGCTTTTCGAGATGGACGCCGACGGGCTGACCGCGGTGTGCATTCAGCATGAAATGGATCATCTGCTGGGCAAGGTATTCGTCGATTACCTCTCGCCGCTCAAACGCAACCGAATCAAGACCAAAATGCTCAAACGGCAGAGGCAGGCCGCTTGAGTCAGTCCATGCCCGCTTCCCCTTCAGCGCGCCGTTTGCGCGTGGCGTTTGCTGGCACGCCGGAGTTCGCCGCCGTGGCATTGCGCGCCATTCTGAGCGCGGGCTACACCGTGCCTCTGGTGCTGACCCAGCCCGACCGCCCCGCGGGCCGAGGCATGAAACTGCAATCCAGCCCGGTCAAGCAAGTTGCTTCGGCGGCGCAAATTGAGGTCATTCAACCCCAAGGTCTTCGACTGGACGGGCGCTATGCCGAACAGGCCGCGCAGGCACACGCGGCGTTGCGAGACGCCCAGGCGGACGTGCTGGTCGTGGCGGCCTATGGCCTGATTCTGCCGACGTCGGTGCTGACGTTGCCGCGATTGGGCTGCTTGAACATTCACGGCTCGCTGTTGCCGAGGTGGCGTGGAGCGGCCCCGATCCAGCGGGCGATCGAGGCGGGTGATGCGCAGACGGGCATCACCCTGATGCAGATGGATGCGGGGCTCGACACGGGTGACATGCTGATGGAGCAGGCCTTGCCGATCAACGCCACCGACACCGCGGCCACCCTGCACGACAAACTCGCCGCTTTGGGCGCCGCCTTGGTGGTGCAGGGGCTGGATGCGCTGGAACGCGGCGAACTGCGCCCCCGCCCGCAGCCCGAAGCCGGGGTGACGTATGCCGCGAAAATCAGCAAAGATGAATCGCTCTTGCAATGGGACTTGTCGGCAGAACTGCTCGCCCGGAGAGTGCGGGCGTTCACGCCCTGGCCAGGGACGCAATTCACCTTGCCAGACGGCGGTGTCGTCAAGGTGGGAGCGGCTGAGGCATTGACGGCGCCGCCGCCTGTCGGCCCGCCCGGCTTGGTGCGGCAGATGACGGCCGAGGGGCTGGATGTGGGTTGCGGCAGCGGCGTGCTGCGCATCACACGTCTGCAAAAACCCGGCGGCACAATGCAGAGCGCGGCGCAATGGCTGCAGGGCGGGGCCGACCTCACGAGCTTGATGCTGGGTTAAATCCCTCGCTGGGCTAGACTCCTTTGCGGCCTTGAACTTTTGATTCGCTGCACAATCTAGCGGTGTTGTATCCAAACGTATCGGAGTGAAGCATGTTCAATATCATGAAAACCGCCATCCTGATGGCCGCGATCACCGCGTTGTTCGTGGTCATCGGCTCCATGCTGGGTGGCCAGCAGGGCATGGTGCTGGCGCTGTTGTTCGCGCTGGGCATGAACTTCTTCAGCTACTGGTTCAGCGACAAGATGGTGCTGAAGATGTACAACGCGCAAGAGGTCGACGCCAGCAGCGCGCCGCAGTTCTACGCCATGGTGCAGGAGCTCGCGCAGCGCGCCGGGCTGCCCATGCCGCGGGTCTATCTCATCCAGGAAGACGCGCCCAACGCCTTCGCCACCGGCCGCAACCCGGAGCACGCGGCAGTTGCGGCCACCACCGGCATCCTGCGCGTGCTCAGCGCGCGTGAGCTGCGCGGGGTGATGGCGCATGAACTGGCGCATGTGAAGCACCGCGACATTCTGATTTCCACCATTTCGGCCACGATGGCCGGTGCCATTTCGGCGCTGGCGAACTTTGCGATGTTCTTCGGTGGACGCGACTCCGAAGGGCGTCCGTCAAATCCCATCGCCAGCATTGCCGTGGCCATTCTGGCGCCGCTGGCCGCGAGCTTGATCCAGATGGCAATTTCCCGCGCTCGCGAGTTCGAGGCCGATCGTGGCGGTGCCGAGATTTCCGGTGACCCGGCCGCGCTGGCCGCGGCCTTGCAGAAAATCGAGGCTTACGCGCGCGGCGTGCCGTTTCAGGCTGCCGAGGCGCATCCGGCCACGGCGCAGATGATGATTCTCAACCCCTTGCACGGGGGCGGCATCGCCAAGTTGTTCAGCACCCACCCGGCCACCGAAGAGCGCGTGGCGCGGCTGATGCAGATGGCGCAGACCGGCACGGCACAGGCCTGGCAAGGCTGAGCGTCGGCGCAGGCGCAAAGCAAAGCCCGGCTGGCCTCACGGTCAGCCGGGCTTTTTGCTGGGCGCCGCTTACCGGCGCCGTCCGAACTGCACCCCTTCCAGCGCGCTGTCGATGATGACCCCGGCGATGCTGTAGAGAATCGACCCGAGCAGCGCCGCGCCGAAGCTGCGCACATGAAAGCCGTCGATCACGCCGGACGCCGCGTAGAACATGGCGGCGTTGAGCACAAAGAAAAACAGCCCGAGGGTCAGAATGGTGATCGGCAGGGTGAGGATGAACAAAATGGGCCGCACCAGCGCATTGAGCAGGCCGATGAGCAGCGCCGCCCACATGGCCGCGCCGAACCCCGAGACCTGCACACCGCTGTAGAGGTAGGCCACAGCCAGCAGCGCGCAGGCGGAAAGCAGCCACTTGAGCAAGAGTTTGAGCATCGCGGGCCTCCCGGGATTCAGCGCTCTGCGGCCAGGCGTCTTGCCAACTCGGCGGCAAGTCCGGTGTAGCTGGCCGGCGTCATGGCGAGCAGGCGCTGGCGGTCGTTTTCGGGCAGATTCAGCCCTTTGATGAAGGCGCGCATCGAGTCTTCGGTGATGGCCTTGCCGCGGGTCAGCTCCTTGAGCTGCTCGTAGGGGTTAGGCAGGCCGTGGCGGCGCATGACGGTCTGTACCGGTTCGGCCAGCACTTCCCACGCGTTGTCGAGGTCTTCATCGAGGCGTTGAGGATGAACCAGCAACTTGTCGAGCCCGCGCAGCAGGGAATCCCATGCGAGCACGCTGTGGCCCAGCGCCACGCCCATATTGCGCAGCACGGTGGAATCGGTCAGGTCGCGCTGGAAGCGCGAGATCGGCAGCTTGTCGCTCAGGTGTCGCAGCAGCGCATTGGCGATGCCCAGATTGCCCTCGGCGTTCTCGAAGTCGATGGGATTGACCTTGTGCGGCATGGTGGACGAGCCGATCTCGCCTGCCTTGGTCTTTTGCTTGAAATAGCCCCAGGAGATATAGCCCCAGATGTCGCGGCTGAGATCGATCAACAGGATATTGGCGCGGGCGACCGCGTCGAACAGTTCGGCCATCGCGTCGTGCGGCTCGATCTGGATGGTGTAGGGGTTGAAGCTCAGGCCCAGCGATTCGACCACCTTGCGCGAGAAGGCCTCCCAGTCCACCTCGGGGTAGGCCGCCAGATGCGCGTTGTAGTTGCCCACCGCGCCGTTCATCTTGGCGGTCAGCTCGACCGACTCGATGGCCGCCATGGCACGCTGCAAGCGGTGGGCGACGTTGGCAAACTCCTTGCCCAGCGTGGTGGGGCTGGCCGTCTGGCCGTGGGTGCGCGACAGCATGGGCCGTTCGGCCAACTCGGCGGTGAGGTCGAGCAGTCGGCGCAGCACGCGCTGCAGCAGCGGCATGACGACTTCACGCCGCGCGCCTGCGAGCATCAGCCCATGCGCGGTGTTGTTGATGTCTTCCGAGGTGCAGGCGAAGTGGAAGAACTCGGCGTGCCGATGCACATCGGCCATCTCGGCCGTTTGCACCTTGAGCCAGTACTCCACCGCCTTGACGTCGTGGTTGGTGGTGCGCTCAATGGCTTTGATCTCGGCGGCCTGCGCGCTGCCGAACCCTGCCACCAGGCCGCCCAGCGCGTCGCGAGCATCTTGCGGCAGGGCCGGAAACTCTGCAAGGCCCAGATCGGACAGGCCGATGAACCAGGCCACCTCAACCTGGACGCGGCTGCGCATCAGTCCGGCCTCGGACAGATGCGCGCGCAGGGCGTCGACCTTGGCGGCGTAGCGCCCATCCAGGGGCGAAAGCGCGTCCAGCGTGGACAGCGCGGCGGATTGTGGGGAGAGGTTCGTGCTCATGCCGTCATTGTAGGAAGGCGGCGCACTCATCTGAGAGCCCCAGGGCCGGTTATGCCTGCCCGCCCCCCGTGGGGATCAAGAAAACTTGGGACGGCCCGGCGTTTTCTCATGAGAGCCCGTTGATATACTGCTTCGCCTATTGATCGCGCACCAGAACATGAAACTCATCGGCTCCCTGACCAGTCCCTACGTTCGCAAAGTGCGCATTACGTTGGCCGAGAAAAAAATCGACGCCAAGTGGGAAGAAGAGAATGTCTGGTCGGATGCGACCCAGATCGGCCGCTCCAACCCGCTGGGCAAGGTGCCGTGCCTGGTGCTCGATGATGGCGAGGCGATTTTCGACTCGCGGGTGATCGTCGAATATCTCGATACCCTGACCCCCGTGGGCAAGCTCATTCCTGGCGGTGGACGCGAGCGTGCCGAAGTGCGTACCTGGGAGGCGCTGGCCGATGGGGTGATGGACGCCGCGGCCACGGCCCGGCTCGAGCAGACCTGGCCGGGGCGCACCGAAGCGCAGCGCAGCCCGGCGTGGATCGCGCGGCAGATGGGCAAGGTGGAGGCCGGGGTCAAGGCCATGGCGGGCGGACTGGGTGACAAGCCGTTTTGCTGCGGCAACCACTTCACCCTGGCCGACATTGCCGCGGGTGCCGCGTTGGGCTATGTCGTGTTCCGCTTTCCCGAAATGGACTGGCAGCAGCAATACCCCAACCTCGCCAAGCTCTACGACAAGCTGATGCAGCGCCCGTCGTTCCGCGACACGGTGCCGCCGCAGGGCTGAACGTCGAGCATGACTACTCGGGCTGCGCTGCCTGCAGCAGCCACAGCAGCGCCAGCTCGGCGGCTTGCAGGCGCACGCTGCCCCGGTCGCCCTTGAACAGCGCGTGACGGGTTTCGCTGTGCACCGCGCCGTCCGCTGCCCAAGCCAGTCCAAACCACACCGTGCCCACCGGCTTTTCTGCCGTGCCGCCGCCCGGCCCGGCGATGCCGGTGATCGCCACGGCGATCTCCACCCCCGCGCGTTGCCGTGCGCCCAGCGCCATCGCGCTGGCGACCTCCGGGCTCACCGCACCGACTTGCGCAAACAGCGCCGGGTTCACGCCGAGCAGATCGGATTTGGCGGCATTGCTGTAGGTGACAAAACCCCGGTCGAACCAGTCGCTCGACCCGGCCACACTGGTGACGGCCGCCGAGACCAGCCCGCCGGTGCAGGATTCGGCCGTGGCCAGCCGCCAGCCGCGCGGACGATAGGCCGCGCCGATACCCACGGCCAAGCGGCAAAGCGCGTCGAAATCAGGCCCACCGTTCATTGCTTCAGGCCAGGGCGTAAAGCCGGATGCCCAGCGCCATGACCAGCAGCGTGAAAGCGGCGGCGATCAGGTCGTCGAGCATGATGCCGAAGCCGCCTTTCACATGGCGGTCGGCCCAGCCTACGGCCAGCCATTTGCCGGCATCGAAGGCGCGAAACAGCAGAAAAGCGGCCAGTTGCTCAGCCCAGCCAGCCGGGGTGACGAGCAGCAGAATGAGCCAGAAGGCGATGATCTCGTCCCAGACCACGGGCGAGGCGTCTTCTAGGCCCAGCGCACGCGAGGTATGGCCGCAGGCCCAGATGCCGATCACGGCGCCCACGCCGATGACCACGGCCCAGCTCAGCGGGCCTAGCCAGAGCGAAAGCAGGGCATAGCTGGCCCAGGCGAACAGCGTGCCAGCAGTGCCCGGTGCGATGGGCGACAGGCCGCTGCCGAAACCCAGTGCGAGCACATGCAGCGGGTTGCGCCACATGAAGCGCCAGGAAGCACCTTGCGCGGCGGCGGGAATGGGGGTGGGGGCGGTCATGGAGGCGATGAAGAGGGGCGGAAATGATCGAAGCCCGCGTAGACATTGTCCAACACCTGTCCGCTCGCGTCGATCAGCCGCAGGCCCGGCTCGGCGTCGATACGGCCGATGCGGGTGACGGGCGTGGCGGCTTGTGCAGCGGCGGCGGCAACTGCGCTGCGCGCGGCGGGCGGGGCGGTGAACAGGAGTTCGTAATCGTCGCCGCCGGCGAGTTGGCACAGGCGGCGGCGCTGCAGGGGTTGGGAGCGAAGTGCCGCGCTGGCCGGGCAGGCGTCGGCATCGACGGTGGCGCCCACTCTGCTTGCGCGAAGGAGGTGGCCGAGGTCGGCAAGCAGGCCGTCGGAAATGTCGAGCGCGGCCTGTGCCACGCCTCGCAGCGCCAGACCGAGGGCGACGCGGGGTTCGGGGCGATCCATGCGCGGAAAAGTCGCGGCTTGCGTCTGCGCATCCAGCGTCCATTCGCCCAGGCGATGACCCAGCGCCAGCCGGGCGTCGCCCACGGTGCCAGAGACCCAAAGGTCGTCGCCGGGCCGCGCGCCGCTGCGCAGCAGCGCCTGCCCGCGGGGCACCAGCCCGAGCACGGTGATGCAGAGGTTGCGAGGGCCGCGGGTGGTGTCGCCGCCGACCAGCTCGATGTCGTGGGCTTCGGCCAAGGCGAACAGGCCTCGCGCAAAGCCTTCGAGCCAGCGTGGGTCGGCCTCGGGCAAGGCTATCGCCAGGGTGAAAGCGTGCGGCCTTGCGCCCACGGCGGCCAGATCGGACAGGTTCACCGCCAACGCCTTGTGTCCCAAAGCGGTCGGATCGGCGCCGGGCAGGAAATGTCGACCTTCCACCAGCATGTCGCTGGAAATGGCCAGTTGCTCCTCGGTGGCGGGCGCGGCGAGCAAGGCGCAATCGTCGCCCACGCCCAGAACGGCGCGGCGCACGGGCCGGGTGAAGTAGCGGGCGATGAGATCGAATTCGCCGAGCGGTGCGGTCATGGAAAGGCTATGCGGACAGAGGTGGTTTGCGCGCCATGTTCGCATATCGGCGTGTGGGCAGGCTCCTACAATGCTGGTTTCCCGCGCGGCGACAAGATGCGAAACGTTCACGACGGCCGCGTGAGGAGGAGACTTCATGTCCAGCCCAGAAGACACCAAGGCCAAGCTGCGCCAGGCCGCGCTTGAGTATCACGAATTTCCCCGCCCCGGCAAACTCGCTGTCGTCGCCACCAAGCAATTGTCGAATCAGCGCGATCTGGCGCTGGCCTATTCGCCCGGCGTGGCGTCGGCCTGCGAGGAAATCCACGCGCACCCCGATGATGCGTTCCGCTACACCGCGCGCGGCAACCTCGTGGCGGTCATCACCAACGGCACGGCGGTGCTGGGCCTGGGCGATATCGGCCCGCTGGCGGCCAAGCCGGTGATGGAAGGCAAGGCGGTGTTGTTCAAGAAGTTCGCGGGCATCGATGTGTTCGATATCGAAGTGAACGAAAAAGACCCGGCCAAGCTGGTCGAGATCATCGCCGCGCTGGAGCCCACGTTCGGCGGGATCAATCTCGAGGACATCAAGGCCCCGGAGTGCTTTGAGGTCGAGCGCAAGCTGCGCACCCGCATGAGCATTCCGGTGTTCCACGACGACCAGCACGGCACGGCCATCATCGTCGGCGCGGCCATTCTCAATGGCCTGAAGGTGGTCGGCAAGGATATCGCCCAGGTCAAGCTGGTGTGCTCCGGCGCGGGCGCTGCGGCGCTGGCCTGCCTGAGCCTGCTGGTCGATCTGGGGCTGCCACGCGAAAACATCTGGGTCAGCGATCTGGCCGGCGTGGTGTATGCGGGCCGCACCGAGTTGATGGACGAGGACAAACGGCGTTTCGCGCAGGACACCCCGGCGCGCACCCTGGCCGAGATCATCGACGGCGCCGACGTGTTTCTCGGCTTGTCGGCCGGCGGTGTGCTCAAGCCCGAGTACGCCCAACGCATGGCGGACAAGCCCATCATCCTGGCGCTGGCGAATCCCAATCCGGAAATCCTCCCGGAAGAGGCGCGCGCGGTGCGGCCCGATGCCATCATCGCCACGGGCCGGTCGGACTATCCGAACCAGGTCAACAACGTCCTGTGCTTCCCCTACATCTTCCGGGGTGCGCTCGACAGTGGCGCCACCACCATCACCGCTGAGATGGAAGTGGCCGCGGTGCGTGCCATTGCCGAACTGGCGCAGGCCGAACAGAGCGACGTGGTGGCGGCCACCTATGTGGGCGAGCCGCTGCGTTTCGGCCCCGACTACCTGATTCCCAAACCCTTCGATCCGCGCCTGATGATCAAGATCGCCCCGGCCGTGGCCGAGGCGGCGGCGAAAAGCGGCGTGGCGCGCCGCCCCATCGCCGACCTGGACGCTTACCGCGACAGCCTGCAGCAGTTCGTCTATCAGTCGGGCGCGCTGATGCGCCCCATGTTCAGCATTGCCAAGAAGGCGGCCAAAAAGCGCATCGTCTATGCCGAGGGCGAGGACGAGCGCGTGCTGCGCGCGGTGCGCGTGGTGGTCGACGAGCATCTGGCCCGCCCCATTCTGGTGGGACGTCCGGCAGTGATTGCCCAGCGCATCGAGCGTTTCGGCCTGCGGCTGGAGCAGGGGCGCGATTTCGACGTGGTCAACACCGACCACGACGAGCGCTACCGCGATTTCTGGCAGAGCTACCACCAACTTGCGGGCCGCAAGGGCGTGACCCCGGCGATGGCCAAGATCGAAATGCGTCGTCGCCTCACCCTCATCAGCTCCATGATGCTGCACAAGGGCGAGGCCGACGGCATGCTCTGCGGCACCTGGGGCAATACGCACATCCACCTGCACTACATCGACCAGGTCATCGGTCGTCGTCCCGGCGCCAAGGTGTATGCGGCGATGAACGTGCTGGTGCTGCCCGGTCGGCAGGTGGCGCTGGTCGATACCCACGTCAATATCGACCCCAGCGCCGATGAAATTGCCGAAATCACCTGCATGGCGTCGCAGGAATTGCGCCGCTTCGGTATCGTTCCCAAGGTGGCCTTGCTGTCGCATTCCAATTTTGGCTCCTCTCCGGCACCCAGCGCGCTGAAAATGCGTGAGGCGCTCGCCCTGCTGCGCGAGCGCGAACCCGATCTGGAAGTCGATGGCGAAATGCAGGGTGACACCGCGGTCGACCCGGTCTTGCGCGCCAGCCTGATGGTCGATTCCGCCCTCAGCGGCGAAGCCAATCTGCTGGTGTTCCCGAATCTCGATGCGGCCAATATCTCCTACAACCTGCTCAAGGCCACCGCGGGCAACAACATCGCCATTGGCCCCGTTCTGCTCGGGGCGGCCAAGCCCGTGCACATCCTCACCGCGTCCAGCACCGTGCGTCGCATTGTCAACATGACGGCGCTCACCGTCGCCGAGGCCAACCTTTGAGCGGCAACTCCGCCGCTGGGCGGCGGTCGGCAGGCTCACGGTGACCGTAAAACCTGCCTAAAAATTGGGCGAATCCTTGTGTTTCCGTGGCGATTTCGCTACGATTGCGCCTTGGCTGGTGTGCAGGGCCGAAGATTTTCATCATGGCCCAATACGCGAAATCGCATAGCATCAGCCGGTATTTTTAACGCAATTGCGTCCAATTTTCTCTAACGGTGCGGCTTTTGCCGCAGCAGCATGAATCGCCGGTGCATTCGTTCTACGCTGCAAACCCTGTTTTTTGCGGGGCTGCTGATCGCCATTTTGGCGCTTCTGGCATCAGGCGGAACCAGCGTCTGGCCTGCAGCCCAGGCGCGCGAAACGTCGCAAGCGTTCGAGCCGCGGGTCATTCCAGCCATTTCCGTGGCCGATTTGCCGGTGCAGGCGCGAGACATGTTGAGGCGAATTGAACAAGGCGGCCCGCTCGAGGGATACAAGGACGGCGTTATTTTTGGAAACTATGAGCGGCTTTTGCCCTCAAAACGTCGTGGTTATTACCGCGAATACACCGTCCCAACTCCAGGCGCCCGCAACCGAGGGGCGCGCCGCATTGTGTGCGGAGGGGCCAAGCACCATCCCGATGTTTGTTACTACACCCATGATCACTATGCCAGTTTCCGACGCATCGCCCAATGATGCCGATCCCGCTGTGCTGCTCAAATCGGTACGGCCGAACATCGTGCAGTCGATCCGGGCTTACCGTGTTGCGCAGTTGCAGGACGCAGCCGATACGACCGGCCAGCATTTTCTCTACGCCAACCTCGCCGAGGCGACCACCAAGCAGGAAGTGCTGGAGACGATTGCGCGCTCCTTCCTGTTTCCCAAGCATTTCGGCAAAAACCTCGACGCGCTGCACGATTGCCTGACCGATGTGGTGCACGGCGGTGGACCGCAGCCCGGCTTCGTGGTCGTGCTCGAGCAGCTACCGGCCACGCAGCGATTCGACAAGGAGGCGCGCGAAACGCTGCTTGACGTGTTCCGCGACGCAGCCGACTTCTGGGCGGAGCGCGGCATTGCCTTCAGGGTTTTCTATTCTTTTCTGTAACCCGCACTCCTGGCCGGGAGGAGATGCGGGGCGAAGCGGTACCGGAACCCAGAGTCAAGGCCGTCAAGGTCTGCACGCCGTGGGAAGGGGCTTGGGCGCAGCTCGTGGTTTGAGCCCTGCCTGATCTTTTCCTGCAGTGCTGGAGGTGGCGCAAGACGCGTTTTGTCTTGCGCCATTTATTTTTTACGGCGACGACGGAAGCGACTGAGCCAGCGCGATGTACTCGGTCGTGCTGACTTCCTCGGCACGGCGCTGCAGATCGAAGTCGCCGGCATAGCCTTGCGTGTCGAGCCAGGGCCCCAGGCTGTGCCGCAGTAATTTGCGGCGCTGGGAGAACGCGGCGGTCACCAGGGCGGAAAGCAGTTTGCGGTCGATCCGCGGCAATTCCTGCACGGGCAGCGGGGTCATGCGAACCACGGCGGAATCGACCTTGGGCGGCGGATCGAAGGCTTCGGGCGGCACATCGAGCAGATTGACCATGCGATAGCGCCACTGCAGCATGACCGACAGTCGGCCGAAATCGCGCCCACCCGGAGCAGCCACCATGCGGTCGATCACCTCTTTCTGCAGCATGAAGTGCTGATCGCGAACCTGCTCGGCCACATCCATGAGATGAAATAGCAGCGGCGTGGAAATGTTGTAGGGCAGATTGCCAACCAGACGCAGATCGGCGCCCAGGCTGGCGAAGTTGAAGTCGAGCGCGTCGGCCTCGATCAGTTCCACCGTATCGGGCGCTAATCTGCGCCAGCGCGCGGCGAGGTCGCGGTCGATTTCGACGGCGGCCAGACGGGGAATGCGCTGCAAGAGCGCGAGCGTCAAGGCGCCCAGGCCGGGGCCGATTTCCACCAGGCGCTCCCCAGCCTGCGGGTTGATGCAGTCAACAATGCCCTGGATGATCTGCTGATCGATGAGGAAATGCTGGCCGAAGCGCTTGCGCGCCACATGCGTGGTCTGCGCCGCCCCGCGCGGCCGGGCGGGCGGGCGCTTCATGCCGTGGCGCCCAGTCTGATGCGCCGATCAGTCATTTTCCGGAATGTGCACATAGGTGCGGGCGCGCACGTCGCGCACCAGCTCATCGAAGTCTTCTGCGGCCTTTTGGCGTTGCAGCACTTCGCGCGCCAGTGCTCGCTTTTGCGATGCTTCGAGCGGTCGCACCGCGCGGTCAAGCAGTTGCAGCAGCACGACCTTGTTGCCCATGACGATGGGCGCAGACACGTCGCCCGGATTGAGCCGCTGCAGCGCAGTATCGAGCACGGGGTCGAGCTGCCCGGGCAATACCCAGCCCAGCGCGCCGCCCTTGGCCGCCGTTGCGGGGTCTTGCGAAAGTTCGCGGGCCTTTTCGCTGAACTGCACCTTGCCCGACTGAACCGCCTGCGCGATGGAGCCCAGCTCAGCCTTGGCGCGAATGCGCTGCGCGTCGGTGCCCGCGCTCAGCACGATTTCGCGCACCTCGCTTTGCATGGCCGTGGTGGGTGCGGCTGTCTCGCCGCTGACCTGCAGCAGCTTCAGGATGTGAAACCCGGCCGCGCTGCGAATGACGGGGCTGATCTGCCCAGGCTGCAGGTTACGCACGGTGTCGATGAACAGCGTGGGCAGGCGGTTGGCCGGGCGCATGCCCAGGTTGCCGCCGTGCTTGGCGCCTTCGCCCAGAGAGTCTTGCGTGGCGAGCTGGGCGAAATCGGCGCCGGCTTTCAGCTTGGCGTCGATGGCGTCGATTTTCTGCTTGACGGCGGCGACCTGCGCGTCGGTGGCGTTTTGCGCCACCGGCAGAAAGATCTGCGCGATCTCGTAGGCGGCCTGCGGGCTGGCGGCGGCAGCGTCCTGTTTGGCCAGGAACTCGTCGATCTGGCTCTCGGAAATCGTGGGCAGTTGCGCCATGCTGCGCTCGCGCACCCGGCTGATGAGAATTTCGCGCTCGAGCTGATCGCGGTAAGTGGTCCAGCCCATGCCCTCTTGCTCGATGGCGCTGCGCAGTTCGGGCACGGTCAGTTTGTTGTTGCTCGCCACCTGGGCGACGGCGCGGTCGAGGGTGTCCTGGTTGACGCCCATGCCCATCTGCTCGGCATATTGCGCCAGCGCCAGTTCGTCGATCATCTGGTTGAGCACCTGGCTGCGCAACTGCGCTGCTGACGGCAGGGTGGCGCCAGCGGCCTGCGCCTGCTGGCGCGTGGCTTCGACCCGCAGCTGCAGGTCGTAATCGGTGATGACCTGATTGCCCACGATGGCGGCGATGCCGTCGCTGGTGCGCGCACTGCTGAAGGTGGAGGGCAGCGCGGGCGGCGCCGCCATCGGCGGGGCGGTGGTCGCACCCGCCGCGGGAGCCGACAAACCGCCCCCAGAGCCGGGAGGCAGCCGTAAACCCTGCGCCTGCGCACAGACGGCCAGGGAGGCCAGCATCGTTACCAGCAGGGCGCGTGGCGGAAGAGTCTTATTCATAGTTGGCAAAACGGCTCGGGGGCGCGTTGGATTGCTTGAGGATCTGATAGCCGGGGATATTTTGCTTGAGCGCCGACAGGGGATTGTTGCCCAGCCGGGAAAAACCGACGAGTTCGAGCTGGAAAAGGATGCGGGTATAGGCCGTGGCCTGGGTGAGCGAGTTGCGTTGCAGCACGATGCGTCCGATCCAGCAACCGCCGTCGTACTCGAAGCCCAGCAGACCGTCGTTGAAGCGCTTGTCGAGAATGCTGTAGTTGGCCTGTCCCACCGAATACCAGCGCGGGCTGAGCTGCCACTGCCACGCCGTATTGACGTAGCGCAGCGGAATCTGGCCCGATGCGGCGCTTTGGTAAAGGTAGCTGGTGCTGATGGTTTTATACGGGCCGGGTGACCAGCGCGCGCCCGCGGCGATCTGCTGGCTTTGCTTGAGCCGCATGTTGTATTGCAGTGCGGCCTCCGCGCTCCAGTGCGTGCTGAGGTTGGCGCTGGCCAGGGCGAAGGTGTCGTTCAGCCCGGCAGGAATGGGGTTGCCGCTGAGCACAACGCGCTGCGGCGCGAACAGCACGCGTTGCGCCAGGGTGAGCCGCCCGAGTTCGACGCCGGTCTGCGGATCGAGCAGGCGCGAGGTGACGCCGCCGGTGAGGTTGTTGGCGTCGGCGATGCGGTCATTGCCCGAAAACACGTTGTCGGTGTAGATGGTCGACAGATTCAGGTCGAGGTCGGCGCTGTCGAAATTCGGCAGGTTCTGCTGGTTGCGATAAGGCGTGTAGACGTAATACAGCCGCGGCTCCAGGGTCTGCGTGAGTGCGCGGCCGAACAGCGAGGCGGGGCGTTCGAACACCAGGCCGCTGTCGAGGCTGAAGGTGGGCACCGAACGGTCGGCGGTGGTGGCGCCGCCCGCCATGGACGTGTCGGTGACGTAGCGGGTGAAGTTGAACGATAGCTTGGGCGTGATAAAGCCTCCGGGACGCACCACCGGATAGCTGAGCTGCGGGTTGAGGTAGAACCGGTCGCCCGAAATTGCCGTGGGGTTGGTGAACCGGGTCAGCGCCGAGTCGAACTGCCAGCTCAGGCCGTTGTAGTTCGCGCTTTGCAAATGGGTGTAGAGCTGCGGCTGCTGGTTGTACGGCACGCCAATCGGAGCCGCGGCGTTCTGCAGGGTCTGCCAGCGGTTCACGCTGAGCTGCATATAGCCCAGTGGCAGACCGTAGGTGAGGCTGCCTTGCTGCGGCAGGGTACGGTTGGAGCCGATGACCGGGTTGACGCCGCCGAAGTCCTGCCACCAGTTGTCGTCGGACACCTGCTGGTAATTCACCGCGTAGCTCAGGCCGTGACCGAGCCCGCCGTTCTGCTGTACATAGCCGGCCCAGCGACTGTTGCCGCTGTCGCTGCTGTCGGAGGGCAGCAGGTCGAACTGGCTCTTGCCCGAGTAGTTCGGCTGCAGCCAGCGCGTGGCCACGCTGCCCATGAAGCCGCGACGCAGAATGACCCGCGGCGTGAGCGTGGCGTCGTAATTGGGCGCGATGTTCCAGTAGTAGGGCACCGCGAGGTCGATGCCGTTGCGGCTGTCCACGCCCAGCGTGGGCGGCAGCCAGCCGGACTTGCGCGCATCGCTCAGCGGAAAGCTGGCGTAGGGCAGCGGCAGGATGGTGGCGCCCTTGAACACCACGCGGGCGTCGCGCGCCACGCCGGTGTTGTCGGCCAAATTGAGATCGAGATGCGTGGCCTGCACGAACCAGTCCACCGGGCTGGCGGTGCAGGTGGTGTAGGTGGCGTTGTCGGCCTTGAGGTGATCGCGTCCGAGAAAGTCGATGTTGTCGGCGTGGCCGTGTCCCTGCGTGACGCGAAAGTAATAGTCGGCGTCGGGCATCTGGCCGCGGTAGGTGTCGAGCTGCATACGCAGCGCCGGGCCGGTGAACAGATTGCCGTCGCGCAAGACCCGCACGTTGCCGTTGGCCACGGCCTCGTTCTCGACAAAGTAGTAGCGCAGGCGGTCGGTCTTGATCACGATGCTGTGCTTGCGCAGTTGCACGTCGCCGGTGGCGTGGACATAGATATTGTTCTGCCCGGTAATTTTGTCGGCGATGACGAACAGCGGCTCGAAAGCCTGCGCCTCGGTGGGCAGGTGAGGCAGCAGATCCAGACTGGGCGTGAGCTGCAGCGGGGCGGAGGCTGGCACCGCCTCTTGCGCCTGCGCCGCCGCATCCCAGCCCAGCGCGAGCGCCAGCATCAGCAGAGTGAGGCGCGGAAGGCGGCGGGACGGCGGGGGAAAAGGCACGGGGATCAGGTGGGAGGGCGGGCTTGTAACGGCGGACCGCGGCGGATCGCCCGGCCAGTCGATAGATTCGGGCCGCGCAACGGTGCCTAAAATGCCAGCGGATTATAGGGAGGCCATTCTTCCTGTCTTTTCTATCCCATTCCATGTTCGCCACCGACCCCAACGCCCGCGCCCAGGCCCTGCAACATTGGTTGCAGGACATCGCCCTGGCGCACCAGTTACAGCTTGAGAGTCTGCAGCCCGCTTCCAGCGACGCCAGCTTCCGCCGCTACTTCCGTGTTCAGGCGGCGGGCGGTTCGCTGATTGTGATGGACGCGCCGCCGCCGATGGAAAACGTGCGGCCCTTCGTGCGCGTCGCCCAACTGCTGGCCGAAGGCGGCGTGCAGGCGCCGCAGGTGCTGGAGCAAGACGTGGCGCAGGGTTTTTTGTTGCTCACCGATCTGGGGCAGACCACCTATCTGCAGGCCATCGTCGCCCAGCCCGAGCGCGCCGATAGCCTGATGCGCGACGCGCTCGGCGCGCTGGTCACGCTGCAGCGCATTGACGGCGCGGGCGTCGTGCCGGTTTACGACGCGGCCCTGCTGCAGCGTGAGCTCGATCTGTTCCCGGAATGGTTCGTGCTGAAACACCACGGCCATCTCCTGACCGACGCGCAACGCGTCGCGCTGCAGGGCATTTTCGCGGCGCTGATCGCCAACAACCTGGCGCAGCCGCAGGTGCTGGTGCACCGCGACTGGCACAGCCGCAATCTGATGGTGACCGCACAGCGCAATCCCGGCGTGCTCGATTTTCAGGATGCGGTGATCGGCCCTATCACCTACGACCTGGTTTCGCTGCTGCGCGACGCCTACATCGCCTGGCCCGAAGAGCAGCAGCTCGACTGGGCCATCCGTTACTGGGAGCGCGCCCGCAAGGCCGGGCTGCCGGTGGCGCCCGACGCCGCCGACTTCTATCGCGACCTCGACTGGATGGGGCTGCAGCGCGCGCTCAAGGTGCTGGGTATCTTCGCGCGGCTGCACCACCGCGACGGCAAGGCGCAGTACCTCGGCGACCTGCCCGTGGTGCTGCAACACACCCGTCTGGTGGCGGCGCGCTACGGCGCTTTCAAACCGCTGCTGCAACTGCTCGACCAGATCGAGCAACGCAGTCCGCTGGTCGGCTACACCTTCTGAACGTGAGCAGCCTGACCCTGCGCGCCATGATTCTTGCGGCGGGACGAGGTGAGCGCATGCGCCCCCTCACCGACGTGAGCCCCAAGCCCCTTCTGCCCGTGGGCGGCAAACCGCTGATCGTTTGGCAGATCGAACGGCTGGCCGCGGGCGGTTGGCGCGACATCGTCATCAACACCGGCTGGCTGGGCGAGAAGATTCCCGCCGCGCTGGGCGATGGCGCGGCCTGGGGCGTGTGCCTGCGCTACTCCGCGGAGCCAGCGCAGGCCTATGAAACGGGCGGCGGCATCGCCACCGCCCTGCCCCTTCTCGGTACGGCTCCCTTCCTCGTCGTCAGCGCCGACATCTACACCCCATTCGACTACGCCAGCCTGCACCGGGTGGCGCGACAGATCGCTGCCGACCCGCAGCACACCGCGGCGCATCTCGTGCTCACCCCCAACCCCGAGCACAACCGCGGCGGCGACATGGCGCTGGACGCCCAGGGCCGCATCCGGCGCGAGGGCGCGCGGCTGAACTACGGCAATATTGGCGTGTTTCATCCCGCGCTGTTCGCGGGGCAGCCCCGGGCGCAGGCCTGGAAGCTGTTTCCCTGGCTCTATGGCGCGGCCGATGCCGGACGGGTGAGCGGCGAAGTGTTCAGCGGCCCCTGGCACAACGTCGGCACGCCCGAACAATGGGCCGCGCTGGATGCGCAATTGCGCGGAGTGAACTAGGCTTTCACCAGCCCACTCTTTTTTGCTCCCCATGCCCGATTCCAATCTGCTCGTCCGCTGCGCCACCCGCCGCGCTGAAGTCGTGCGCCAGCTCGCCGCCGCGGGCGGCGGCGTGGCCCTGCTGCCCACCGCACCCGAGGCCCTGCGCAACCGCGACGCCGACTATCCCTACCGTCACGACAGCTATTTCTACTACCTCACCGGCTTCACCGAGCCGCACAGCCTGCTGGTGCTGCAGGTGACCGCCTCGGGCAGCAGCCGCAGCGTGCTGTTTTGCCGCGACAAGGACGTGGAGCGCGAAATCTGGGACGGCTTCCGCTGGGGCCCAGACGCCGCGCGCGAGGCCTTCGGCTTCGACGCCGCGCTGTCCATCAACAGCCTCGACGCCGAGCTGCCCAAGCTGCTCGCCGACCAGCCCGCCGTGTGGTGGCCCTTCGCTGTCCAGGCGGGGCTGGAGACCCAGGTGGAACGCTGGCTGGCGGCCGTGCGCGCCCAGGCCCGTGCCGGCGTCACCGCGCCGCGCACCCAGCACGATCTGTGCGCCATCCTCGACGACATGCGGCTGTTCAAAGACGCTTACGAGCTTGACGTCATTCGTCGCGCCTCGGCCATCTCCGCGCAAGGCCATATTCGCGCCATGCAGGCCAGCAGCCGTGGCCTGCGCCAGCCGCCGCAGCAAGGGCTGCGCGAATACCACCTCGAAGCCGAACTGCTCCACACCTTCCGCCAGGGCGGGTCGCAAGCCCCGGCCTATGGCTCCATCGTCGCCGCAGGCGCCAATGCCTGCGTGCTGCACTACCGCGCCAGCGACGCCCCGGTGCGCGCGGGCGACCTGGTACTGATCGACGCCGCCTGCGAGCTCGACGGCTACGCCAGCGACATCACCCGCACCTTCCCCGCCGACGGCCGCTTCACCGGCCCGCAGCGCGCGCTGTACGACGTGGTGCTGGCCGCGCAATCGGCCGCGCTCGAAGCCAGCATCGAAGGCGCCCGCTTCACCGACCCGCACGACGCCGCCTTGCGCATTCTGGCGCAGGGCCTGCTCGATCATGGCCTGATTGCGCGCGACGCCGCCCCCGATGCGGACGCCGTCATCGCCACCGGCGCCTACAAGCGCTTCTATATGCACCGAACCAGCCACTGGATGGGCATGGACGTGCACGACTGCGGCGACTACGCCGAGCCGGGCGAGGCCCTCGAAATCCAGCCCGACGGCAGCCGCAAGCGCCCCGCGCGCCTCCTGCGCGACGCCATGGTGCTCACCATCGAGCCGGGTTTGTACGTGCGCGCGGCCGACGACCTGCCCGCCGAATTCCACGGCATCGGCATCCGCATCGAAGACGATATCGCCGTGCGCGGCGGCGGCCAGCCCTGCGAGGTACTCACCGCTGCCGCCCCCAAAACCGTGGCCGATATCGAGGCCGTGATGCGGGGTTGAGCGCCCCGACAAGCGGCCTATGATGCGTTCGAGCTGCCCCGGCAGCGCTGCAGGAGAACCGACATGGCCATCGTGACCGAACGCATCCCCATCCTCGTGACCGCGCAGGAGAAAGCCCGCATCGCCCGCGAGGCCGAGGCCGCGGGCATGTCGATGGCCGAATACTTGCGCCGCGCCGCCGCCGCCTACGACCCCGCGCACGACGCCCGTCAGTTCGACGCCATCGCCGAGCAGATCACCCGCAGCGCCATTCAGGCCGAACGCGCCCTCGACGCCGCCCTCGAAGCCGTTGCCGCCTCCGAGCGCCGCATCAGCACAATGGAGCAGCAGCACGCCCCAGCCCCCGCCGCGCGCAAACGCCGCTCCGCCGGAGCCTGATCATGGGCGTGACCGAAAAACTCTGGACGGCGCTCACCACCGTGATCAAGATGAACGACAAAGTCGAGCGCCTCGCCTCCACCGTGGTCACTCAGCAGCAGAAAATCGAGCAACTCACCGAGCGCGTCATCCGCCTGGAAACCGCCCTCGAAATCGCCCTGTCCACGCGCAACAGCCCGCGGCGCATCGAAAACAAGTCCAGAGAGTGATCGGCGAGTTTCGCGTCGCGGCTTATTGAACCATCCGCAGCGCTTGGGCATCACCCAAGTCACACCACCCGATGCCCCAGCGCGGGCAGGCTTTCGCGGTGTCTGGTGATGCGGTCGCGGTCGAGGGTGGCGGTGACCACGGCCTCGCCTTCGGCCTGCATCGCGAGCACTTCGCCCCAGGGGTCGATGATCATGCTGTGGCCCCAGGTGCGACGGCCGTTTTCGTGCACGCCGCCCTGCGCGCTGCCGACGACGTAGGCGAGGTTTTCGATGGCGCGGGCGCGCAGCAGCACTTCCCAATGTTTCTCGCCGGTGGTGTGGGTGAACGCGGCGGGCAGCAGGAACAGATCGCAGGGATGGACGGCCCCCACGCTCGCGTTTGCTCGCTGCTCCCCGAGGGGGCTGCCCCCGCCTTGGGGCGGCCCGGCGGCAGGGGCGGGCTGCGATAGCGCCCGGAACAGCTCGGGAAAGCGCAGGTCGTAGCAGATGGTCAGGCCGATGCGCCAGCCTTCGCAGTCGAACGCCACGGGCTGAGCGCCAGGGGTGATGCTGTCGGCTTCGGCGTAGCGCTCGGCGCCGCGCTGGAAGGCGAACAGGTGCATTTTGTCGTAGCGCGCGGCCAGTTCGCCCGCGGGGTTGAACACCAGGGTGGAGTTCAGTACGCGGCTGGGGTCGGGGCTTTCGAGCGGCAGGGTGCCGCCGACCACCCACAGGCCGAGGCGGCGGGCGGTGCTGGCGAGAAAGTCTTGGATGGGGCCGCTGCCGGGCGTTTCGCGCACGCGCACCTTGTCGGCATCGGTCTGGCCCATGAGGCAGAAGTATTCGGGCAGTACGGCGAGGCGGGCGCCTTGGGCCGCGGCCTGTTCGAGCAGGCTTTGGGCACGATGCAGGTTGGCGGCAACGGAGGTGCCGGAAACCATTTGAAGAGCGGCGATTTTCATGGCGGCGTGCAGTGAGGCGGTGGACGGCCCCAGCTTACGTCAGGGCGTGGCTGGCGTGGCGTCTGCGGGTTTGGGGGCGTTCAGCGAGGCTTCGGTGACGATGGGGGTGAGCCAGGTGCCGGTGATGTCGTACACATGGGTGAAGGCGCGCGCCAGGGGTTCGCGGGCGATGTATTGCGCCAGGAAAGTGCCCAGACCGATGACGGGGTTGATCAGGGCATAGGCCAGCGAGGCCGCGCCGGCGTTGATGTTGGGCACGACGACGACGCGCAGATTCTGCGTTTCGGCGGCCAGGTTGGCGCTGCCTTCGATGCGCACCGAAGCGGCCACGCCGCTCATGCGGAAGTCGCGGGTGGTGGCGATGCCGCTGGCCACGTCCACGTCGGCATCGACCTTGTCGAAGGAGAAGCCGGACGAGAACAGGTCGCGGAAATCGAGGGTGAAGCGGCGCGGCAGGCTTTGCAGACTGAGCACGCCCAGCAGCTTGGCGATGCCAGGGTCGGCCTTGAGAAATTGCCCCTGCCCGAGCTGCAGCTTGAACTGCCCGTCCATACTGGGAAAGTCGAGACTCAGCGGTGAGCCCAGCCAGGCCAGGTTGCCGGTGATGTCGCCCTTGCCGCCTTTGAGCAGACCGGGTTTGCCCAGGGTGGCGAGCAGACTGCCGGCGTCATGAATGGCGAGCTTGAACTGCATGGCGGTGCGCCGCGCGGGCGAGGCGGAATCGGCGCTGCCGGGCACGGTGAGCTGCGTGCCCAGGGTGGACCAGGCGCCGCTGCCGGTGAGCACGCCACCGGGCGCGGCGAGCTGGAAGTGGGTGAGCTGCCACACCTTGCTGCCATCGACCCGGCCGCGGTTGACGGCCTGCACTTCGAGACGGGTGAAGTGGTGGCCGTGCAGATCGACGTTGTCGGCCACGATGTCCAGCGCGGGAATGCTCTTGGGCTGTTCGTCGAGCAGGTTTTCCACGTCGGAGTCACTCGATTTGGGCAGTTCCAGCCGCGCCAGCCGGGCGCTCAGGGTGCCGGGGTTGTTGCCGCTGCCGATCTGCCAGCCGATATAGCCCGACATCTGGCGCGAGTTCACATTGGCCTGCAGCAGATCGCCGCTGCGGCTGCCGCCGACCACGACCTGATTGATCACACGGTGCATCAGCGTGAGCCGGCCGATGTCGAGCGCTGCGGTGGTGGGCAGCAGCCCGATCAGCCCGCGATCACTGTTCGCGCGAAACACCACGGGCGTCTGCGCCGAGGTATCGGGCAGCAGGGGTTTGATCGCGGCCTCCCAGGCGTCGAGATCGAGCAGCGGCAGTTGCACATTGGCCTGCACGCCCGAAGCGGGTTGCGGCAGCGCGGCCTGCGGGCCGATGGCCAGTGCGCCGCTGAGCACGCGGAAATCGTCTGCCGACGCGCTAGAGCCCGTTGGCGCGGGCGGCGGCTCTTCCAGCGCGTAGCGGGCGCGGGCAATGCCGCCCAGGTCGATCTGCACCGTATTGCGGCGCCCGCCATTCGGGGCGGCGGGCAGCGGGATGCGGGTGTAGAGCAGCGACTCGGGCGCGTCTGCGGGTTTGCCCAGCGGCGGCGGCAGGTTGATGGCGACGCCCACCAGATTGCTGCGCAGTTCCAGCGTGGGCTCCGCGGGGCTGGCGCCGCCGCGCGGCTGGGTGATGCGCAAGGTGTAGGTGGACTGGCCCTGCAAGACTTTGCCGAGGGTCTGCATCCACTCCGGCTGGGCGGCGCGCAGCCCGGCGCTGCTGAAGCTGCCGCTGGCCTGCAATTGCAGCGGCTCGCCCACTGGCTGGCCGCCGCGCAGGCTGACCGCACCGCCCAGCACATTGGGGGCATTCAGCGCCAGGTTGAAGCCGCCGTGCGTGAAATCGACCGTGCCGCGCACCTGGTTGAACCGGGGCAGATCGCGGCTCCACAGCACGTCCACGCCTTGCAGCGTGGCCTGCCCCTTGAGGGTGGCGGCCTCCATGTCGTCGAGCGGGAGCTTGAGGGCGATGTCGAGCGCCATCGGCCCCTGCGCCTGAACGTGGTCGAACACGCCGCCGAGTTGCCGGTTGATCGGGCTGTCGAGCAGGTAGCGCAGCGCATCGCTGGCGGGCGCCTGCGCCTTGCCGCTGATGCTCAGCACGCCGTGGTTGAAACTGGGCAGGCTGCCATTGACCGCGCTGAGCCGCGCGCCATACGCCTGGGCCGAGGCGTTGCGCACTTCGAGGCTGTGCGAGGTGATGAGCAGCTGGCCTTTGACCTGGGTGAATTCCGGCCATTTGGCGTTGGCGTGCACGGTGGCGGCGCTGGCGGTCTGCCCTGGCGGCAACAGGCCGCGCGGCGCGTAGTTGAAGACGCCGTTCTCGATCTGCGCGTTCACCTGAAACGTGCCTCCCTTGGCCGGAGTGTCGAAAGGAAAATCTTCGAGCCGGCCTTTGACCGAAAAATCAACCTGGCGCGCACTGCCCGCGGCGATGGCGCTGCGCAGGTAGTCGCGGGTGTGCAGGGGAATGTCGATGGGCAGATAGCGCCACACCGCGCGCGCGTCGGCGCGGCTGAGCTGCCCCTGCAGGTCGATGCTGCCCATGCCTTTGGCCGCGCCGCGCCAGCTCAGCGTGGCCTGGCCCGCCGCATCGGCGTTGGCGAAATCAAAGCGCTGGGTGCTGATCTGCCACTGCCCGGCTTTGTCGCGCTTCCAGTCGAGGTCGGCGCGCAGGGTGTCGAAGCCCAGCCGGGCCGGGGCGTAGATCAGGGGCAGATCGAGCGCGCCGCCGCGGCTGAGCTGGATTTGCGCCTTGCCGCCTTGCTGCGAGGCGCTGAGCGTGCCCGAAAGTCCGCTGACGCCGGGCAGATCGGCCGGGAGTTGCAGCGCCTTTGCCGCCGCCTTGCCCCGGTCGATCAGGGGGCGGGGGTTGGCCGGGGGCGTGCGCTCTCCGCTGCCTGCCGGGCTGTTCCAGCGCAGGTCGGCAAACTGGGTTTGCAGTTGATAGCTCGGAGGCAGGCCGGTGGGCGCCACGCCCTTGGGCCAGCTCGCCTGCGCGGTGAACGCGGCGATGCGGCCCTGCGGCTGCAGCGCGGCCAGCCGCGCGTGCCACAGCGCGGGCAGGGGCAGGCGCTGCGCCAGGGCCGAGAGCGTGCCCAGATCGAGTGCGCCGGTCTGCAGCCGCGCCTGCGTGGCGCCGCCCTTGGGCTGCTGCCACTGCCAGTCGATGGTGACGGGCACCAGGCTTTGGCCTTGCGCGGTGCGGAACTGCAGGTTCTGCAGACTGGCGTTTTCGCCACCGGGCAGCGGCGCCCAGGTCATGCGGGTGGATAGAGTATCAAGAGCAAAGGGGGGTAATGAGGAGGGTAAGGCGGTCGGCAAAGGGCCGGAGGTCTTGCCGGGCGCGAGCTGCAGGGCGACGCCGCGCAGCGCCAGATCGGCGGTGAAGGCGGTGGGCGCGCCGTCGTCGAGCTGCGCCCAGGCGCGCACTGAGCCGCGTCCGGTCTGCGTGGTGGCGGGCAGGGTCAGCGGCAACTGGGGCTGCAGCGCGGCGAGATCGACATCGGATGCCTCGCCGTACAGCGTGCCCTTCCAGCGCGAAAAATCGGCGGTATGACGCAGAAAGAACGGTTGGCGGAAGCTGGCGCGCAGATCGATCTGGCCGCCAAAGCCGGGCGGCGGCGTGGCGGTGAGCGCGGCGCGGTGGGTGAGCAGGGTATTGCGCAACAGCAGGTTGACCTGGGTGAGCGGCAGCGGCGGGGGGGGGGTTGGCCCCCACGCTCGCATGCGCTCGCTGCCCCCCGAGGGGGCTGGCCCCGCCTTGGGGTGGCCCGGCGGCGGGGCTGGCTGCGCGGCGTTCACCCAGGTGAGGCGGCTATCGAGAATCAGGATTTCGTTTTGCTCGAACAGCCAGTCGGCGAACTGCTGCGCGGCGTCGCTTTGGCCGCTGCTGTTCAGCGCGATGCGTATACCACCGATCTCCAGATGGTTGGCGTCGGGCCGGGTGACGGTGAGGTCGGCGCCGCGAATCACCAGTTGATCGAAGGTGGGCGTGAGGCGGGTCAGACTTTTCCACGAGGGCGTGGCTTCAACGGCAGCGAACTGCAGCGCGGGCTGACCCTGCGGGCCGTCGATGCGCACATCGTGCAGGGCGAACTGCGGCATCAGCCCGTGCCATTGCGTCTGGATCGCGCCGATATGCACCGGCAGCCCCAGCGCCTGGCTGCTGACCTGCTCGACCCAGGGGCGGAACTGTTGCGCATTAGGCAGCACGGCGTAGCGCAAGGTCAGCAAGCCCGCGCCGAGCACGAAATAGACCGTGAGCACGAGCAGAACAGCCGCCTCCCAGATGCGGGTGGCGGCGCGCAGCGAAAGATGGAGCAGAGACAAGGCGGGTGCGCTGGGAGGAAAGGCGAAGAGACAGGGAGAGAAACGTTGGAATCGATGGTAGTCAAACGCCATGTCGTTCCCTGCCGGAATGACCGGGATTTGCGCGGCGTCATCGATTCCTGCGCTGGGGCGTCAGACACTGGCGAGGCCCGGTGCAGCCTTGTCTGCGCTGGCCTATGCTCCGCCCTCATCGCAGTTGCAGGATGGCCCCAATGGAGTTGTCGCAGTTTTCACGCTTTTATCGCCGCCATGTCGGCCGGTTCGACGATGCGCTGGCTTGCTGGCCGCGGGGCATTCCCGCGCGGGGCGAGATCGATGCCGCCATCGCCGCCTTGCATCAGGCAGGCGCGCCGCTGCCCACGGTGCTGCGACGGGTGCGTAATGCGCTGATGCTGCGACTGATCGAATCCGATCTGGCGGGCGCGCCGCTGGAGGCCATCTGCATCGGCATCAGCGATCTGGCCGAAAGCGTGGTGGCTGCCGGGTTGCGGGCGGCGCATGCCGAGTTGCAGCCGCGTTTTGGCGCGCCGCGCACCGAGACGGGCGAGGCGGCGCAGTTTCTCGTGGTCGGCATGGGCAAGCTGGGCGGGCGCGAACTCAATGTGTCGTCCGACATCGATCTGGTGTTCGTGTACGACGAAGACGGCGAGACCGATGGCGCAGTGCCTCTGAGCAACCGCGAATACTTTGGCCGCGTGGTGCGCGCCTTCGTGCCCTTGCTGTCCGACGTCACGGGCGACGGCTTTGTGTTCCGGGTTGATACGCGGCTGCGCCCCAACGGCGACAGCGGTCCGCCGGTGGTCAGCCTGGCCATGCTCGAAGAATATTTCCTGGTGCAAGGGCGCGAGTGGGAGCGGTTTGCCTGGCTCAAGTCGCGGGTGGTCTCGCCGCTCGACACGCCGCAGGCACAGCGCGCCGCGCAGGGGCTGGCGGCCGTGGTCGAGCCCTTCGTCTGGCGGCGCTATCTCGACTTTGGCATGCTCGAAGCCCTGCGCGCGCTGCACCGGCAGATTCGCGCCGAGGCCACCAAGCGCGCCGCCGCCCGGCCCGACAAGGCCAACGATGTCAAGCTGGGGCGGGGCGGCATCCGCGAAATCGAATTCACCGTGCAACTGCTGCAGGTGGTGCGCGGCGGGCGCATGCCGCAGATTCGCGAACGTGCCACCCTGCCCGCCCTGCAACTACTGGTCGCGCAGGGTTTGCTGCAGGCCGATGCGGCCGAACGGCTGGCGTCGAGCTACCGCTTTCTGCGCCGCCTGGAACATCGCATTCAATACCTCGACGACGCGCAGACCCACAGCATGCCCTCCGAAGACGCCGACCTGCACGCCCTGGCCTGGGCGATGGGGTTCGTCGATGACGACGCGCAGCGCCGAGGCGCCTGCCCCAAGGGCTGCAAGCTGCTGCGCGAACTCGACAATGTGCGCGAATTCGTCGCCAGCGAGTTCGACGCCCTGCTGCACAACGGCCCGCAGTGCACCGGCTGCAGCAAGCCGCCCGAAAGCATGGATGCGGTGCGTCACCGGCTGGCCAAGGCCGGCTTGGCGCACGACGCCATCGTCGCGCGCCTCAAGGCGCTCGAAGCCTCGCCGCGCTTTGCTGCGCTGAGCGACACCGGGCGGCTGCGGCTGCTGCGCGTGCTCGACCGGGTGATCGGCATGGCCGCCGAGCGCGCCACCGCCGAGGTGTGCCTGACCCGCGTCATCGATCTGCTCGAAGCCATCGGGCGGCGCGAAACCTATCTGGCGTTTTTCGCCGAGCAACCCGCCGCGCTGGCGAGGCTGTGCAATGTGCTCGAAACCTCCGCTTGGGCGGCCGACTACATCAAGCGCCACCCTGCCGTGGTGGACGAACTCATCACCCCGCCGAGCGAGCGCTTCAACGCCGCGGACTATCGGCTGGGGCTGCTGCAACACCACGCGCAACTGGCGGAGCGCGGACGCTGGGATGCCGGCGAGGGCATGGACCTGTTGCGGCAAGGCTTTCACGCCGAGATGTTCCGCACCCTGTCGCGCGACCTGGCCGGGCTCATCAAGGTCGAGCAGGTCGCCGACGAACTCTCCGCCCTGGCCGATGCCACCGTGCAACTGGCGCTGGAGTGGTGCTGGAAGGAACTGCCGCAGCGCCACCGCGAACAGCCCGCCTTTGCCGTGATCGCCTACGGCAAACTCGGCGGCAAGGAACTGGGCTACGGCAGCGATCTCGACATCGTGTTTCTCTACGACGACAGCGCCGACAACGCGCAAGACGTTTACGCCGCCTTCGCCCGCAAGTTGGTGTGGTGGCTCACCGCGCACACCGCAGCCGGGCGGCTGTTCGAGATCGACACCCGGCTGCGCCCCAACGGCAATGCCGGGCTGCTGGTCACCAGCGTGGAGGCGTTCGACGGCTACCAGCGCGGCCGTGGCAGCAACACGGCGTGGACCTGGGAACATCAGGCGCTCACCCGGTCGCGCTGCTGCGCCGGCGATCTGGCCATCAGCGCGAGCTTCGAGGCTATCCGCGCCGCCGTACTCACCACCCGGCGCGATGCGGACGCGCTGCGCACCGAAATCCTCGCCATGCGGCAGAAAGTGGCTGACGGCCACCCCAACCCCAGCGGCCTGTTCGATGTGAAGCACGACGCGGGCGGCATGGTCGATGTCGAATTCGCCGTGCAGTATCTGGTGCTGGCGCACGCCGCCGACTACCCGCAACTCACCGCCGATCTCGGCAATATCGCCCTGCTCGGCATGGCCGAGGCGCTGGGCCTGCTGCCAGCCGGAGTGGGAAGGCCCGCCGCCGACGCCTACCGCGAACTCCGCCGCATCCAGCACCGCGAACGCCTGGCCGGCGCCGACGCCGCTCGCGTGGCCACTGACACGCTGCAGGCCGAGCGCGCCGCGGTGCACGCGCTCACCAGCGCCGTTTTCGGCGCGCAGCGGGTGGCGCAGGAGGCTGCGGCGTAACAGGCTGCTGAAATACTCCACACGCACTCGCAACCGATCTCTCCAGATTTGAATTTTTCAGAGGGTTCGTTCACATCATGAAATTCCCGGGCT
>NZ_JBYCKI010000239.1:0-6479 GCF_057473305.1 Thiomonas sp. TH-17 | reverse complement strand
TCGCCGTGATCTTCCCCGCCTGATTTGAAAGCCTCCACCCTCGCCGCCGAGCGCCTGTTCGAGGCCAATGCCGCGCAACTCATGTGGCAATGGATTGCCGGGCAGAGCAACCCCGAGCGTCGTTTCGACATGGCCGCAGTCGAGGGGGCGACTTCCGGCGCTGATCTGGTGGGGTATCTCAATTACATCCACCCCTTTCGCGTGCAGATTCTGGGCTGGCGCGAGGTCGACTACCTCAACAACTCCAACCAGGAAGACCGGCTGCGGCGCATTCGCCGCATCATCGGGCTGGAGCCGCCGGCGCTGGTGCTGGCCGACGGCAAGGAGCCGCCGTCCTGTCTGATCGACGAGTGCAATGCCGCGCAGGTGCCGCTGTTTCGCACCGCCGAGACGGCGGCTTTCACCATCGACGTGCTGCGCACCTTTCTGTCCAAGCACTTCGCCAACCGCGTCACCCAGCACGGCGTGTTCATGGACATTCTCGGTCTGGGCGTGCTCA
Source organism: Thiomonas sp. TH-17 (assembly GCF_057473305.1). Lineage (NCBI taxonomy): Bacteria > Pseudomonadati > Pseudomonadota > Betaproteobacteria > Burkholderiales > Thiomonas > Thiomonas sp. TH-17. Next base: position 5,980 of record NZ_JBYCKI010000239.1, on the reverse strand, counting down.
TCACTGGCGAGTCCGGCCTGGGCAAGAGCGAGCTGGGGTTGGATCTCATCACGCGGGGTCACGGCCTGGTGGCCGACGATTGCGTGGACCTGCTGCGCGTGGCGCAGAACACCATCGAGGGCCGCTGCCCGCCGCTGTTGCAGAACCTGCTGGAAGTGCGCGGCATCGGCCTGCTCGATATCAAGACCATTTTTGGAGAGACTGCGGTGCGCCGCAAGATGCGGCTCAAGCTCATCTGTCACCTGATTCGCCGCGATGTGCTCGACCGAAACTTCGACCGTCTGCCCGCCGGCAATCTGGAAGACGATGTGCTGGGCGTTCCGATTCGAAAGGTGATGATTCCGGTGGAAGCCGGACGCAACCTCGGCGTGCTGGTTGAATCAGCCGTGCGCAACACCATTCTGCAACTTCGGGGTATCGACACCCTGAGCGAATTTCAGGAACGCCAGCGCCAAGCCATGCGCGACGGGGACGACTGAAGGGTGACTGAAGGGCAACTGAGCGGGGCGACTGAGCGGGGCTACTGAGCGAACCTAATAGCTATTCGTGCTCTGGCGGACGCGCCGCAAGCGGCGTGTGATCCGCCTTGTTGTAGTGCGGGCAAGCGGCCTTTTTGGCGCAGCTCGCGTAGAGCGAGAGCGAATGTTCCTGCAACTCAAAGCCGTGTTCCGTGGCGATTTTTTTCTGTCGCCGTTCGATCTCGGGATCGAAAAACTCCACCACCCGACCGCAGTCCAGGCACACCAGATGGTCGTGGTGCTTGCCTTCGTTGATCTCGAACACCGACTTGCCCGACTCGAAGTTGCTGCGCAGCAAAATGCCGGCCTGCTCGAACTGGGTCAGCACCCGGTACACCGTGGCCAGACCGATGTCTTGCTGCTCGTCGAGCAGCACGCGGTACACGTCTTCCGCCGTCATATGGCGCTGCGTGCCCTTTTGAAAAATCTCCAGGATGCGCAGGCGCGGCTGAGTGACTTTCAGGCCGGTATTGCGCAAACCCTGTGCATTGCTCTGAGCCATGGGAAACGGAACCGTATTCAGTAGAATGCGCCGATGTTAAACGACCCCGGCCGCGTTGACCACGCGAGAGTCCCGATGCGGTTTTCCTCTGTTTTTCGTTCCTCTGAACACGCTTTTGCTCAGACGTCCTCCCGGGCGGATTTGCGCCGCGGATTTGCCACTGCGGCGCTGTGCTGCCTGACCTTGTTGGGCGGTTGCAGCACCGCCACCACCCGGCACGATCTCACGTCGATGTTCAAGCCCTACCGCGCCGATGTGATCCAGGGAAACTTCGTCTCGCGTGAAATGGCCGAGGAGCTCAAGCCCGGCATGACCAAGGATCAGGTGCAGGCCATCATGGGGACGCCCCTGCTCAAGACCGTCTTCAATCAGAACCGCTGGGAATATGTGTTCAGCCTGCGCCAGGGCTATCACGCGCCCATCGTGCGCCGCTACACCGTGTATTTCGACAAGGACGGCCGCATGGAGCGCGCCGACGGCGATCCGCTGCCGACCGAGCAGGAGTTCGTCGCGCAGATCAACACCCTGCGCGATGGCGGCAGCAAACCCAAGTCGCTGACCGAAGCGCAACTGCAGGCCGAAATCGCCGCCGCGGACAAGAAGTTTGCGCAAACCAAGCGGCCGATCGCCGCCGCCTCGCAGCCCGGCAATCTGACGGTTTACGCACCGCCGGCCGAGATAGCCGAGCTGCAAAAGGCTGCGCCGCCCGCAGCCGTGTCCTCTTCCGCTGGCAATCCTTGATCTCATGAGAAAACGCCGGGCCGTCCCAAGTTTTCTCATCCCCCTCGGGGGGCCTGACGCGAATGCGGCAGGTCTGGGGGCGCTCTTCTTGAGAGACTTCCGCGCATGAGCACCACGCCAGCTGAAACGCATCGCATCGCCATTGCCGGCGCCAGCGGCCGCATGGGCCGCACGCTCGTCGAGGCCGTCCTGGCCGCGCCGGATTGCAGCATCGGCGCCGCGCTCGACATGCCGGGCAGCCCGGCGCTCGGGCAGGATGCGGGGGCTTTTGCCGGTGTGCATACCGGTGTGGCCATACGCTCCGATCTGTACGCCGCGCTGCAGCACGCCCGCTATTTCATCGACTTCACCCGGCCTGAGGGCACCATGGCGCATCTGGCCGCGTGCGAGGCGGCGGGGGTGGCCATGGTCATCGGCACCACGGGTTTCGATGAGGCGCAGCTCGCGCGCATTCGCGCCGCATCGCAGCGCATCGCCATCGTCATGGCGCCCAATATGAGCATCGGCGTGAACGTGGTGTTCAAGCTGCTGGAGCAGGCGGCGCGGGCGCTGGCGCAGGGTTATGACATCGAGATCATCGAAGCCCATCATCGTCACAAGGTGGACGCGCCTTCGGGCACCGCGCTGAAAATGGGCGAAGTCGTGGCGGGCGCACTGGGGCGAGATCTCAAGCAATGCGCCGTCTATGGCCGCGAAGGCGTGACCGGCGAGCGCGATCCTTCCACCATTGGCTTCGCCACCGTGCGCGGCGGCGACATCGTGGGCGACCACACCGTGCTGTTCGCGGGCACCGGCGAGCGTATCGAAATCACCCACAAGTCGAGCAGCCGCGCCACTTACGCCCAGGGCAGCCTGCGCGCCGTGCGCTTTCTCGCCGCCAAATCCCACGGCCTGTTCGACATGCAGGACGTGCTGGGCTTTAAGGGCTGAGCCGCGCATGGGAGGGCTTGCACAGTTCTGGCAGCAGGGTGACGCGCTCAGCCATCTCGTCGCGCTCGTGCTGCTGGCGATGTCGGTGGCGAGCTGGTTTGTCATTTTGTGGAAAGCGGCCTTGCTCTGGCGGGCCACGCGTCGTGTGCCCGCGGGCATTGCGGCGTATTGGGGCGCAGCGTCCCCTTTGCAGGCCGCAGCGGCTACGCAGAGCACCGACCCGGGCGGCCTGTCCAGCCTGATGGCCGACACGGCCTCGAAGCTGGCGCGGCCCGATACCGCACATCGCTGGCAATCGCATGAAGACCGCGTCACCCGCGAATTGCGCGAGGCTTTGCAGGCCGCGCAGCGGCGTCTGCAAGCGGGCCATGTGCTGCTGGCCAGCGTGGGTAGCACCGCCCCGTTCGTCGGCCTGTTCGGCACCGTCTGGGGCATCTATCACGCCCTCACGGCCATTGCTGCGAGCGGGCAGATCAGCGTGGACAAAGTGGCCGGGCCGGTGGGCGAAACGCTCATCATGACCGCGGCGGGCCTGGCCGTGGCCATTCCCGCCGTGCTCGCCTACAACGCGCTGAGCAAGCGGGCGCGCCGGGTGCAAGGTGCGCTCGAAGGGTTTGCGCACGATCTGCAGCGCCTGCTGGCGGCCAGCCCCGTCCTTTGAATTCCGCGCGCGATGAGTTTCGGCAGTTTTGATCAGGGCGACGAAGGCGAGGCGATGAGCGACATCAATATGACACCGCTGATCGACGTCATGCTGGTGCTGCTGGTGATTTTCATCATCACCGCACCGCTGCTTGCTGGCAGTCTCAAGCTCGATCTGCCCAAGGTCGATGCCCCCGCCGCGCAACAGACGCCGAAGGTGCTGAATGTCGGGCTGCGCAAGGATGGGCAGCTCTATCTGGCCGACAAAACCATCACCCTGGCGCAGCTCACGGCGCGCTTTACCGCCGCCGCGCAACAGTCGTCCAAGACCGAGGTGCACATCAGCGCAGATGCGGCCGTGCCCTACGGCGATGTCGCCCGGGTGATGGGCGCCGCGCAAAACGCGGGACTGAGCCGCATCGGTCTCATCACCCAGCCGCCTGCTGGAAACATGCCCGGCGCGGCATCGGCCCCGGCGGGCTAGGCTTTACTTGAACTTGTAGTAAGTCTGGTTGAGGTAGGCGGCGATGTCTTTCACCTCTTCCGGAAACAAGTCGTGATTGAGCTGGGTGACGCACATCTGGGTGAAGGCGATCAGTTGCTGCGGGTTGTGCACCTTGCGGTCGGGGCGGGTGTACATCGCCGAGGAAGAGCCCATCATCCGTTCGGCATGACAGGCGGCGCATTTGAGATTGTTGTAGTACTTCTGGCCCTGCGCGACATTGGCGCCGACGAACTGCGGCGGAACCGCCTGTGCGGCTTGCGCCAGTGGCCACGCCGCACCCAGCACGGCTAGCAGGCCGCAGATGGTGAGGGCTCGCCGCATTTCTCGCATCGGTCGAATCATCGTTGTCTCCCTTGTTTTTTATGGAGAGTCCAGTGTGCGGGTTGCGGTCGGGCTTGTCTACAGCAGCCCTGCTGAGTGCAGGGAAAACGTCAGATCAAGAGTGTCGGCGCAGGAGTCGCTTCAAGACCGCGCCGGGCGGGTGAACTGGAACAGCGAAGTCTGCACGTCGGCCTCCATGTCTGGCTCCCACACGACATAGGTGTCGCGCCCGAGGGCCTTGGCGCGATACATGGCCACATCGGCCATTCGCAGCAGTTCCTCCAGCGTTTGCGCATGAGACGGGTACAGCGCCACGCCGATGCTGCCCGAAGCGCGGAACTCTTGTCCGGACAAGGCGTAGGGCGAGCGCAGCCGCTCCAGCGCATGACGGGCCAGGTCTTCGGCCAGACGTGGCGAGGGCAGATTGGGCAGCACGACGGCAAACTCATCGCCGCCCAGGCGGGCGCAGACCGCGTCCGGCCCGAAGGCTTCACGCAGCCGCGCCGAGGTGGCCTGGATCAGCGCGTCGCCCGCAGCGTGGCCGAACTGATCGTTGATGCGCTTGAGGCCGTCGAGATCGAGCCACAGCACTGCGGCAAATGCCTGGCTGTCCTGCGTACGGTCGAGTTGGCGCTGGCCGCTGTCGAACAGGCCGTTGCGGTTGAGCAGGCCGGTGAGCGGATCTTTGAGCAGCAGATCCTGCAGGCGCGTGGCGCGTTCGCGCAATTGCGCCACGCGCACCGACAGACCATAGGTCAGCACCAGAGCGAGAAACACCGAAACCCACTGCAGCGCGTCGGAGGTGAGAAAAGTCTCTGGAAGCCAGCCCAGAGTGCGCCCGATATTGGCAAAGCCGACGATCAGCAGGGGAAACAGGCTGAGCAGCAGGATGATGGCCGGCATGAACCGCTGTTGCCAGCGCACCGCCGCGGCCCCTGCAATCAGCACCAGCGAGGCCGCCGCGATCAACTGGGCGGGAACCAGCAGCCATTCGCTATTGGGCAGCAGCACCGCCACCGCGAGGGTGATGGCCAGCCATTGCACGATCTGCAGCGCCAGATCGGTACGCGGCGCATGGCGCGGCAACAGCAGATAGGCGCGGATGAAATACAGCCCCCCGGCGCACATCAACGGCAATCCGCCCACCAGGCCGATGCTGTTCCAGACCAGCGTGTCTGGCCAGAGTTGGTGCTGCCCTACGCCCGAGATGGCGAGCATGTAGAACAAAGTGGCCGATTGCCACAGGATGTAGGCGAAATAGGCACGGTCATGCGTGCTCAGAAACAGGAAGGCGTTGTAGATCAGCAGCGCCACCACCATGCCGTAGAACAAGCCCTGCAGCAGCGCGTCGTCCACCGCGAATTGGCGAAACGCCCCCGCGCTCCACAGGTGAAACTCGGGCGTGAGCGCGCCGTACTGCGCCACGCGAAGCAGCAGCGTGCTCGATCCTTCGGGCGGCTGGAAGGCGTATGCGGTGTAACGCGAATGCAAGGCGTCCAGCTGGCCGATGCCTGCGGGGCGCTCACCGCTGGCCTGCGCCAGATCGGCCGGCAGCAGATAAGCCTGCGCCTCACGCCAGACCGGGCGACCCAATTGCAGCACTAGCTGCTCGGGCGACTGTGCGCTGCGAAACAGATGCACCCGCAACCAGAGGGCGTCTTCGCTGATGCCCAGATTGCTGCCGTTGACCGCCCGGAACCGCGCATCGGGCAAGGCGGCTACGGCGCTGGGCTCCAGCCGCTTGCCGTTCTCGCGGTAAACCTGCAGCGAATTTTGCAGATTCTGGTGCCGGAGATCCTGCGGCACCAGAACCACCAGCGG